>NZ_CAWQOY010000092.1:0-85782 GCF_963896525.1 Nodularia sp. LEGE 04288 | reverse complement strand
CTTAACAACCTATTCTCTTCTCCCCTGCCCCCTTTCCTCTTCTCCCCTGCCCCCTGCTCCCTGCACCTCTGCCTCTTCCCAGTCCCCACTCCCTACTCGCGACATAAAATGAACGTTGCACCTACTTCTAAAGCTAAATCATCAGGCTTTCGTTCTGGCGATCGCCGCCAAGCCCTCAAAACAGCCAAGATAAATCCCAAAAAACTATATCTCAGAGCCATCAGGGATGCTTTTGTCAAGCTTGATCCCAGGTCTGCAATTAAAAATCCCGTCATGTTTTTGGTTTGGCTAGGGACACTTGTCACCCTAGTATTCACCATTGCTCCCAACTTATTTGAACCAGCCCCAGAAAATAACCCACAACTTTTTCATGGCTTATTAACAGGAATATTGTTTCTCACTGTTTGGCTGGCTAATTTTGCCGAAGCATTGGCTGAAGGACGGGGTAAAGCCCAAGCCGAAGCCTTACGCGCCAAGAAGACAGAGACAATCGCCAAAAAATTGGCTCCCGATGGCACAATTTCCGAAGTTCCTTCCCCTAGCCTCAGACAAAATGACACCGTTTATTTGGTAGCGGGCGATATCATTCCTGCTGATGGCCAAGTAATCATGGGTGTGGCCTCGGTGGATGAATCAGCAATTACTGGGGAAACAGTCCCCATCCTCAAAGAATCAGGCTCAGATGTTGCCGGTTCGGTGATCGGTAGTACGCGGATTATCTCTGATGAACTGATTGTTCGCATTACATCTGACCCAGATAAAGGGTTTATTGACCAGATGATTGCCTTATTAGCAGGAAAAGAACGCCGTCAAACACCGAATGAAATTACCCTGACAATCTTACTAGCCGTTTTGAGCTTAGTCTGTCTGTTGGTCGTAGCCACCTTGCCAGCACTGGCTTACTATGTCGAGAGTCCTGTCAGCGTCACAATTTTGATCGCTCTGTTGGTAGCGCTGATTCCCACTACCATCGCCGGATTATTAAGTGCCATTGGTATAGCTGGCATGGATCGGGTTGCCCAATTTAACATCATTGCCACCTCTGGACGAGCCGTGGAAGCCTGTGGCGATGTTAACACCCTAATTCTCGACAAAACAGGCACAATCACCCTTGGAAATCGCTTGGCAGAAGAGTTGATCCCGGTGAATGGCCACTCATTAGAGGAAATGGCTCATATTGCTTTGGCAGCTAGCGTATTTGATGATACACCTGAAGGAAAATCTATTATTCGACTGGCACAAAGCTTTGGCGCACGATTTGATTTTGATCCCAACCAAGCAGTCGGGGTGGAATTTTCCGAAGCCACCCGCATGAGTGGTACAAACTTATCCGGAGGACGTGAAGCCCGGAAGGGAGCCGTAGGAGCCATTAGTGAATTTATCCGTCTCCGCAATGGACAAGCACCCCCAGAACTGAATGCTGTCTACAAAAGAATTTCCCAACAAGGAGGTACACCCCTAGCAGTTTGTCTAGATGCGGAAATTTATGGTGTAATTTATCTCAAAGACATCATTAAACCTGGTATCCGCGAGCGTTTTCAGCAGTTACGCCAAATGGGGATCAGTACTATCATGCTCACTGGCGACAACCAGATTACCGCAGCTGTGATTGCCCAGGCCGCCGGAGTAAATGAATATATTGCTGAAGCTACACCAGAGGAGAAAGTCAGCGTTATTCACAGAGAACAAGCAGCAGGTAAAGTAGTCGCAATGACCGGAGACGGCACTAACGATGCTCCCGCACTAGCAAAGGCAAATGTCGGTGTTGTCATGAATACAGGTACTCAAGCTGCTAAAGAAGCAGCCAACATCATAGATTTGGACTCTGATCCCACAAAGCTGATTGATATCGTCAGTATTGGTAAACAATTACAAATTACCCGTGGAGTTTTGACTATATTTTCCCTTGCTAATGATATTGGTAAATACTTTGCACTGATCCCATTTATCTTTACCGCCGCTAATCTGCAAAGTTTGAATATTATGAATTTGTCCAGTGCTAATTCTGCTGTATTATCGACACTAATTTATAATGCTTTGATTATTCCCGCTTTAATTCCCTTGGCTTTGAGAGGTGTGCAGTTAAAATACCTGACAGCTAATCAACTGTTACAACGCCATCTCTTAATTTATGGATTGGGTGGAGTAATTGCACCGTTTATCGCGATTAAATTAATAGATATGCTAATTGCGACAACAGGGTGGATATAGAAAAGAAAACTAACTTTTAGTTTTTACTCTATTGCAGGACTTACGCAATAACTCTCTGTAACCCTCTTTCCTTTGTGTTCTTTGTGTCCTTCTCCCAAAGGGAGAGGCTAGCGCCAATGCGGTATGCGCTACGCGCACGCTACGCGAACGTTTTTTCATAATTTTGCGTAAGTCCTATATTGAACAAATGAATTAGAAATTCTTGCTATTTGTAGAGATTCATCGTTATACAAGACATTTCATCTGAGTGAAGTATACAAAAATTATATTCAGGAGCAATAGGAATTTTTATGACTATTATTCAAGAAACTATCAAAGCTATTCGCATGACTCTGGTACTTTGGTTACTAACGGGAATCATCTATCCTTTGGCAATCTTGATCATGGGTCAAGCCTTGTTTCCATTTCAAGCTAATGGCAGCGTTATGGTGAATGTAGAATCAGAAGCAATTGGTTCTGCTTTAATTGGTCAAACATTCACCACAGAGGGTTATTTTCATGGTCGTCCCAGTAGTGTGAGATATAGCCAAGGAGAACAGGCCAGTCCAACTGGCATATCTGGTGCTAGTAATCTTGCGCCTAGCAATCCAGCACTGCTAGATCGAATTGTCGAACAGGCAACTCAATTGGAAGAAGAGAATATTCAACCACTGGCTGATTTAATTTATAGTTCTGGTTCTGGCTTAGATCCACATATTTCTTTGAGAGCAGCAAGGCAGCAGGTGAGCCGAGTTGCTCGCGCTCGTGCTATCCAAGAGAATGAAATTTCACCTTTAATTAATCAGTATACTGATGGCAGATTTCTGTGGATTTTTGGGGAGCCGGGAGTCAATGTACTGCGATTGAATTATGCTCTTGACCTGCAAGATATTAACCGTCCATAAAGAGGCAGGGGGCAGGGGGAAAGGAAATTAGCTTTCGCTTTCCTACTTGCTGCAAGTTTCAAACCGCGTTCTCGGCTTGCTAGTCTTTGCTCATCTGTTAGCAATCGCACCAACTTGGGAATAACCTTCAATTTTCTAGCGTTGGCTTGGGGTAAACCATTCATCTCTACATAATTCCCATCAACAGCAGTTTTGCAGTAGCTAGGAAAGTCTTTACGCCACTGGTTCATAGTGGGACGTTAGACTAACACAGCAATAGTTTGTCGTCATGGTCAATAGATATAGCAGTTTCTATAGGGTCTTTAAGCATGAATTAACTCCTTAGCCTTCTTCATTTGTTCTAACTTTTCTGTCGATACTGAATTGACTCCCAATCGAACATATGTATAATTTTATATATTAATATTTTTGGTAATTAGAGCAATGAAATCAATAACAAAGACTTTTTTGATTGGTATATTACTTTTCATCTTCTTATTAACCATATCAATTTGTCTTTCTATTGGGATTTATAATATTAGAGATTCTACTTTTAATTCAGCAGACAAAATTGAATCAATTATTAAAATTTTTACTACAGCGGGATTGTTTTTTGGTGGTTTTGTAGCAGCTATCAATGCTTATTATGGTGCTGTACGTTCCTTTGCTATGGAAAAAACTGCTGAAGCGGCTAATAAAAATGCTGAGGCTGCTATTGATAAACAAATTACAGACCGCTTCTCAAAAGCAATAGAACAACTTGGTAGCGATAAAATCGAAATAAGATTGGGTGCTATTTATACTTTAGAAAGAATTGCCAAAAATTCTAATAATGACCATTGGACAATTATGGAAATTCTTACAGCATTTGTTCGTCAAAATTCGTCCGTTAAAACACATATCAAAAAACCATTATTATATGAAAACTCAAATAATCAGAAAGAAAAAGAATTGTCAAAACCAGCAATTGATATTCAAGAAGCAATGACAGTAATTATACGACGTTTTGATATATATGACAGAGACAAAATACTAGATTTGTCTCATGTAAACTTTAGTCAACTTAACCTCACAGATGCCAAACTCGCAGGAGCAGACCTCACAGGAGCTAACTTCAATAGAACAAACCTGACAAAAGCCATCCTCGTAGGAGCAGACCTCATAGGCGCTAATCTCACAGAAGCTAATCTCACAGAAGCCGAGCTTGAAGGAGCAAACTTCAGTGAAGCTAATCTTAAAAATGCAATCTTTTCAAGAGCTTTGCTTAGAGGAGCTATTCTTAAAAAAGCCGACCTTACAAAAGCCCACCTTGCAGAAGCCGACTTTACACACGCCAACCTTAAAGAAGCTGACCTTACAGAAGCAAGACTTGGAGGAGCCAACTTCACAAGAGCAAACCTTTCAAGCGCGTGCTTTAGAAGAGCTGACTTCGATCAATTCTGCTATATAGGAATAGGATTAATTGGAAGAGCAATCCTTACAGAAGCAAAAATCTTTAATGCCGACTTCTCTGAAAATAGAACAATAAAGTTAGAGGAAATTAAATCTACAATAGACTGGAATACTGCTAAGTATGATAGAGAATTTCATAACGAGTTAGGTTTACCGTACTATTAATAACTAATTGCCCATCTGGTTATCCCGCTTCCTCGCTTGAAAATTAAACAAAAAGTTTTTGAAGAGTTTCCATGAAGCTACCTTAAATAAATATATGTAGGATAGAAGATAAACACCAAACCATGAACCAGGTAGACTATCTCCGAATTAGCCTGATTGATCGCTGTAATTTTCGTTGTCAGTATTGTATGCCAGAGGGGGCAGAATTAGATTATTTCCTCAAGCAACAATTATTAACTGATGAAGAATTGCTGACGCTGATTCAAGAAGTATTTATTCCTGTGGGTTTTACCCGGTTTCGGTTGACTGGTGGGGAACCGTTGCTCCGCCCCCGTGTAGTAGATTTGGTTAAGGCGATCGCATCATTACCCCAAACCCAAGACCTTTCCATGACTACTAACGGGTTTTTATTAGCCCCCCAAGCCCAAAACCTCTATGATGCTGGTCTCCGGCGGATCAATATTAGCCTGGATTCCCTGGATTCAGACACCTTTGACCAGATTATTGGCAATCGTGGTCGTTCTCGTTGGCAACAAGTTTGGCAAGGGATTCAAGCTGCATACAGTGTAGGATTTGACCCTTTGAAGCTGAATGTAGTGGTAATTCCTGGTGTTAATGATCATGAAATTCTGGATTTAGCAGCCTTAAGCATTGAAAAGCAATGGCACGTCAGATTTATTGAGTTTATGCCTATTGGTAATGGCGATTTATTTGGCGATCGCGGTTGGGTATCTTCAGAAGACTTGCGCCAACGTATCCGCGATCGCTGGGGTTTGACAGCATCCCAAATTTGTGGTGCTGGGCCGGCTGATGTATTTCAAATTCCAGGGGCGAAGGGAACTCTGGGATTTATTAGTCAAATGTCAGAATGTTTTTGCGATCGCTGTAACCGGATGCGCTTGTCTGCCGATGGTTGGCTGCGTCCCTGTTTATTAAATGAAACTGGGCAAATTGATTTAAAAACGGCGCTGCGTGCTGGTACTAGCACTGACCAACTACAACAGCAAGTCAGAAAATTATTAGCAATCAAGCCAGAAATTAACTTTAAAGGGCGCGACTCTGGTACTGCCGGTCTTTACAGCCGTACCATGTCGCAAATCGGTGGTTAGTAGTCATTTGCATCCAAGTCTCCCCTCTCTTTACCAAGGCTACGGTGTACACACATCCTTATCCAGAAAGGGTTTCCCGCCCTAAAAACAGGGTTTAAGCGGAAACCCAGTTCCCCTCCTCGCTTGCGGGGAGGGGCTAGGGGTGGGGTGTTATTGCAGAAAAGAGCAATTTCCCGACTTGTGTGTACACGGTAGCTTTACCAAGGAGAGGGGTTGGGGGTGAGGTTCTGTACTTGATTAAATCCACACTCCAATGACCAAGGACTAATAACTAAGCTTGACGTGAGTAGTATTCCACAACCAGCAGCTCATTAACTTGTAACGCCACCCATTCTCGTTCAATGACGCTGTTAACTTTACCAGTCAACTTAGCTTTATCAAATTCCAGATGACTGGGGAGATTGGCTAAACCGGGATATTGCAAATTGGCTTCTACCAACTTCCGTGAAGCTTCGCGGTCTCTAATTGCAACTACTTCACCGGGACGGCACTGGTAACTAGCAATATCGACGCGCTTACCGTTAACTGTTACATGACCGTGATTTACCAGTTGGCGAGCAGCTGGAATCGTGGGAGCCATACCCAAACGAAAAACGGTATTATCCAAGCGCATTTCTAGCATTTGTAGCAGCACTTGTCCGGTAGAACCAGTTATGCGTCTAGCTTTACGCACATAGCGTAGCAGTTGCTTTTCGGTCAAACCGTAGTTCATCCGAATCTTTTGCTTTTCTTCTAGACGAACTGCATACTCAGAGCGTTTTTTACGGTTCTGACCATGTTGGCCTGGTGGATAGGCTCGTCGAGCTGTTTTACGACTTAATCCTGGCAATTCGCCTAAGCGACGTACAATTCTGAGGCGTGGCCCTCTATATCGGGACATGAGTTTCCTTAATCTAATCCTGTTAACTTTTACCCAGACATTCAATTTTGACACTCTCCTGATTATAAATCAGGAAATTCTTGGTTCTAAGAAGCTGCTGGCTTTGACATGACATATCAAAGTCGAGGCATTTTCTCCCCAAGCGTAAAATCCGGACTGTCCTGCCGTACTATAACAAACCGGTTTCTTGTGTTTATTTAGTTGGTAGACTACGAAATCGCTAGATTGCCTGACGCAGTATTTCAACTCGGAAATACTTTTTACGTTGTCTACTTATCTTATATTTTGACTATATTAGCACTATTCGCCTCAGCATCAATCGCAGTACCAAAAATCGTGAGAAATACAGGCATCATCGAATTTTAGATTTTAGATTTGGGATTTTGGATTGAGCCGACAGATAAATCCAGGGGCTTGTACCATTAAGGAACTATTGGTCAAGGAAGAGGCAGAGGGGCAGGGGGAAGAAGCAGGGGAGCAGGCTTGCCGTGAGCGTAGCCGAATGGGAGCAGGGAGCAGGGGGGAGTTAGAAATTACTTGAAACTTCCGGTTACTTAATAACCGTTCCTCTTCTTCCCAATCCCCAGTCCCCAGTCCCCATCCCTTGTATAAATTTTGTTTTGGAGGTTGGAAAAAATGGTCAAAATAACTGCTCGTAAATTTGTAGGCAGAGAAAATGTTTATGACATTGGGGTTGAGCATGACCATAATTTTACGATTAAACATGGTTTGATCGCCTCCAATTGTTTCAATAAATCCCACTCAACTGCCTATGGATATGTCACATATCAAACTGCATATTTAAAAGCTAATTATCCCTTAGAGTATATGGCGGCGCTGTTGACGGCAAACAGTGGCGATACAGATAAAGTGCAGAAATATATTAATAACTGCGCGAATATGGGTATTATCATCGACCCGCCAGACATTAATCGTTCTGGTCTAGATTTTACACCAGCCGCCGGCAAGATTTTATTTGGATTTACAGCAGTACGGAATGTGGGACAGAATGCGATCGCCTCTATTTTGTCAGCTAGAGATGAGGGCGGCGAATTTCAAACACTCGCTGATTTTTGCGATCGCGTCGATCTGCGAGCTGTTAACCGCCGGACTGTAGAATCCTTAATTCACTGCGGAGCCTTTGACAAAATTGAATCAAACCGTCAACAGTTAATCAATGACTTATTACTGGTTTATGATTGGGCGCAATCCCGCGATAAAGATAGAGCTAGCGGTCAGGGAAATCTTTTTGATTTTTCCGGTCTAGGTGGTGGCGTTACGGATACTAATCATAAAAAAGGAAGTAATGCTTTTGCCGCAGTTCCTAAAGCTGAACCTGTGGGAGATTTCCCCCCCCAAGAGAAGTTACGCAAGGAAAAAGAATTGCTGGGTTTTTACGTGTCAGATCATCCCTTAAAAGCTTTAAGACAAGCCGCATCCCTGCTGAGTCCGATTAACCTTTCACAACTTAATGAACAAAAAGAAGATACAAAAGTTTGTGCGGTGATCATGCTCAATAACGTCAAAAAAGTGATGACCAAAAAAGGTGATCAAATGGCAATTTTGCAAATAGAAGATTTAACGACACAATGTGAAGCAGTTGTTTTTCCTAAAACCTATGAACGCATCAGTGAGCAACTTATAGTTGATGTCAGGTTAATTATCTGGGGTAAAGTAGATCGGCGAGATGATCAAACTCAACTGATTGTTGAAGATGTCGAAAAAGTAGAGGAAGTAAAGATGGTGATGGTTGAACTCAATCCTCAAGAAGCTGGTGACATTGAACATCTACATCATTTAAAGACAATTTTACAAGAACAGTCAGGGGATAAAGAACAGGCCAGAACGCCAGTAATTGGAATTATACAATCAGAAAATTCTCGCCAATTGGTGCGCTTGGGTTGGCAATTTTCTGTGCAGTATTCTGGTAGAACAGTTCAAGCTTTGCAAAACGCCAGATTTACGGCGCATACAAAATCGCTGATTGATAATTGAATAGGAAAGTGCTGAGTAGAAACCCAGTCTCTATTACGAATTACGTTAGCGAAGCGGGGCGTAGCCCATTACGAATTACGAATTACGAATTACGAATTACGAATTACGAATTACATTTTCGGCGGCTTTGCAATACCTTGCTTCCTTAGATTCGCCTCAAGTTCTCTAATAAATTGCATATCTTCCTCTAACAGAGGCTGGTTTCTGTTTCCAGATAAGTCCTCACTAAAGGCGGGTTGCTTTTCCAAAAAACTGAATGCTTGGCGGAATTGATCGGGACTGGCTTCAATAGGGGAATCAAAATGACAGGTGATAATTTGGCGAAAATCCCAATTTGCAACTTGATCAGCCCAGAGAATTACTTGTTTTGGTGCTTGGGGGAGAATCAGAATTTGCAGGATTGGTGCTACAAACACGCGTCCATTACTTCGGAGAATATCGAATGACTGCTGCCAATCGTCTCGCCAGCGAAAGGGAAATAAACCAAAATAAGCCTGTGGTGAATGTTGTGGTGCTTTAAAAGCGTCACTAAACATTTGCCATAATCCAGTTGTTTCCAGGGAATGGGGACGAAAGTAAACGGCAAACAGTGAAATACGTTGCCATCCCTTGCGGCGATTTTCGGGATGATCTGCGATCGCTTCCCTAGCATGATCCCTAGCATGAAACAGTAAGGGATAGGGGTCTAATTGGGTAATAGCGGGTGGTTCTTCTGGTACAGACAGTATAGAGTCAGTCAGCAGCAGAGTGTGCGATCGCCTATGAAAAAATGCCACTTCGGCAAAAGAACCCCGTCCCAAGTCAATATCCAGCACCTGATAATCGAACTCATCAGCAAAAGGACTTTGACTACTATCTTCTGGAAGTACCTGAGTGCGTTTTTCGGGAAAACCCAGCCAACTCAAGGGTAAATTGAACGGGAAACTCCATTGATGGGGAGCCACAAAAACCTGTGCTTGTGGAAAGCGTCTGGCAAAAGGCCCGACAAAAACCTTATGTTCTAGACCCGAACTCGTGGGTAAAATAATGTACTTAACATCACCGTGCTTGGTGACTAACTCGTTAACTAAGCGGACACATTCAATAGTCGGAGCAACTGGCGCATAAACCAGAAGACCGCCGGCTGCGAGTTTCACCACAGTCATCCGAATCGGCACAACAGTGTAGAGAATGCCGTGAAGCTGATCGAATGTCCAGATCGTATCCTTGACTATTTCCGCGCAAATTGTCCGCCGCCTACCGTAGGGATAAAGTGGTACAGCCGGCCAGAAGTGCCATGACCAATCTTGTGGATGAGTACTCGGTTGCATCCATTCATGTTGCTGTACGTTCATTTTGTAGACTTTTAATCGTGATGATCACAAGCAAGGCAATTGCCAAAACTAATGCCAGGTTTCTAAGTAAAGAGTTGTTCCACTGCTTGAGTGCGATCGCTACCAATGCCCATATTGTGACTCCAGTGTAAGCAAAGTCTCGACGCTGAATCGCAATCACTGCTGCAATTACAAAAGCCACAAATAACATCATAGCCGTCCATAACTCAGCAGAAAGACCCCATCCATTCCACCCCTGAGAATACAACCAAGAAGCCACATTAACAATAGTCGCCACGCTAATCCAGCCCAGATAAATACTGATGGGAAAATGAACACACCACTTCTTCATCTGAGGTACACGCTGTTTACCAATGCCTAAACGCAAATAGGCAGCAATCAGTGGTATCAGAATTAACATCATTGCTATTACAGAAAGGGCAAAAAGTCGGGAAAGGAAAAGATATACCCAGATACTTTGAGCCACAGAAGCAATTACCAAGAAATATCCAATTTGGCGTAAATCTACATCATGCCTCTGGTTTGGGAGAAATTGGTAAATTGCCAATGCGAACAATCCCAGATAAATCAATCCCCAAATCGCAAAAGCATAGTTAGCAGGGATAATCAGAACATTAGCGAACAAAGTATTAGAAATATCACCTATTCTCAATCCGTTGAGCGGAAAAATATTTGATACTACATTGACAACAAAAGCACCAATGATTGCAGTCAATGTAACGATTTGCCGGATAAAATCTCCGTCATTTCCAGATGTAGACTTCTGCATAGAATAATCAGATAACTTATATCTTTGTCTGCTTTTATTTTACATCGTTATCAAGTAGGGGTTTGTTTTTGCATCCTACCTATTAGGAGGAGTATGAGTATTTATTTAGCGTTAGCATATTGAAGAGAAAAGACTAAAAAACCATTAAATAAAATGGAGGTTTGGTCAGTGAGTAAAACATCAATACAGAACTACCACGAACATCTCGTAGCAGCCGCAAAACGCCCTCAATCTGTGAAAGCTGTGGTTTCTCGCGGCGGACGGACTGACTTAGCTGGTTCAGCCTTACCTGATGTCCAAGCACCAACACTGCTAATTGTTGGTGGATACGATACACAAGTGATAGCGATGAATCAGGATGCACTGAAACAATTACGTATCAAAAAGCATTTGGAAATTATTCCTCAAGCCACCCATTTGTTTGAAGAACCGGGCGCATTGGAAGCCGTAGCGCAATTAGCGAGCCAGTGGTTTACGCATTACCTCATGCCATAAAATTAACAATACTATCACCAAAGCATTCATAGTCCATGAGGGCTTTGATTTCAACCTACAGCAGCTGGGACTCGGAAAAACCAAACTATATTACGACTCGTAAACACCCATGAAACCCTTACCAATGACCAATAGACATCTCCGACAATTAAATATGCGTTTCCTAGAACCCTTGTCGAGACGTTCCATGTCACAAAAAATCAAAAACAATACATTATTAATAAGTCTAAATTTTTATAAAATCTTGTATAGATATTTTGCAACTCGCTCAGAAAAGCTATTTTATGTGAAAAATACCCAAAAAATTTTCTACATTATAGTTTAAGATTTTCTAGATGAAATGCACCCTTTAATTGAACGGTGGAACAGTCGGCAGGGCCAGCAGAAAGCTCCACAGATACTTACCGAAGTAATAGTGGTCAAAATTTGCCAATTTGAGCTAGGCGGAATATCTGATTCTGATGATTGGTCTTGTGTGTCTTGAGCTAGCTCTTGAACTGAACGAGATAGCTGACTGACTGTACTCACCCCTTCAATTGCTGCTCCAATTAGATAAGCTACCAGGGCAATTCCTAGCCAGTGATTCATAATTTTGCAATTGTTAAATTCTGAGAAAATAATTGACCATATATATTAATTATGTGTAATTATTTGCTTTATTGTACTAGTGATTGCCTTTTCCAAAGGATAGTCTTCCTTCAGCTGTATCACGAATTAAGGGCAGTTTAGATTCGATGTAACTATTGAGACTGCTATCTGTCTGTATGTCAAGCACTTGCTGAGATTTGAACTTCTGGAGAAGTAATTGTACTAAGGCGGCATCGTCAAACTGGAGCAGAGTACTGACTTGGGTAGACTCGATTACAGCCCAAATTTGTTGCATCATCTTAGCAGTTATCATGATTTTCGCCTTTCTTAAGATTTTCTTTATATTCGCACACCTTAGCCATTTGTGCTGGGTTTGCGGCTCAAGATTAATCAATCAACACAATTAGAGATGCCTAATGAGTGATTTAGAGACAAATATTCACGATATAAGCAGGGAGCAACATGGAAAATGACACAAAAATGTGGTGGATATATGCATTGCTTTCAGCTGGTTTTGCCGCATTGACAACCATCTTTGCCAAAATTGGTGTTGAAAATGTGAACTCTAACCTAGCAACAGCAATCCGAACGGTTGTCATTTTAGTGATTGCTTGGGTAATTGTACTTATTGAAGGTAAGGGAGTCAATCTTTTGGCAATTCCCCAAAAGACTATGTTTTTCCTATTATTATCGGGAATGGCTACTGGTTTGTCCTGGATTTTTTATTTCAAAGCTTTACAAATGGGAAAAGCCTCACTCGTTGCACCAATTGATAAATCTAGTTTGGTATTAGTTTTATTGTTTTCCGTTATTTTTCTGGGTGAATCGTTAAGTTGGAAAATTGTTTTAGGCAATTTATTAGTAGCTATAGGAACCTTGGTATTAATCCTTTAAAATTCTGATCACTAACAAGTCTAGTAACATTGCGTACAAGTTCTAGAGGAATCTGATGTGACTTTTGAGAGAATGTGACAGTTAAAGCCGGATTCCTCTAAATTAACTAGATATACTTGCCTGTAACTGATTCTCTAGATTTGCACGTAAACATAAGTCTGCTATCGACCAAACCCACAACTTATTTGTAGACACCGCAAAATCTTCCGGTTTATGGGTGACAATTGCGTCTAGTTGCCAATACCTGGCACAGGAGAACTCTACCGCCGATTCAAAATCTCTCAGGGGTAATGAGCGTGCTTTTTGGAGAATCAGATGGTCAACTTGGCAAACTTCAATTTTCCCTTGTAACCAATATAATACTATCCCAGCAATCTTACTATTTTTGAAGCATTTGGCATAGGTGTAAATTTTTTGCCAACCAACATCTGTGATGTACATCTGAATCAATGGATGTACTCTATCTAATAATACTCTAATATCTTCTGTAAATTCTTGGCGATTGATCAAAGCTTCTAATATTAAATCAGCATCCAATAAAATTCTGATCACTTGAAATCCCCTTTAAGTCTGATAACGATAGCGTCAGAAAGCAGCTGATACGCATTTAATTTGCATCCTTGATGCTGAAAGTTGGCGATACTTACTTTTTTACAATCGCAGCAGTAATACTGATATTTAAAAAACATAAGATGCAAGTATGAATGTGCTTTAGCTATCTCAATTGGGTATGGGCATAATTAAATACAACTTGAATTAGCAAGATTTCAGATACGATGTCAAATTTTGGTAAAGATAGAGATTCTGGAAAAATAAACACAGGCTTTCACATTACCCCGCCTGATGCAGACTAGTAATTGCTTGAGAATATGTTGAGATGACGAGCAATTATTTTTTATGGTTCCAAACTAGAGCCAGTAGCTGGAATACTTGGGCTTAATTTGTAGAGTTCAGCCCGATTATCCGCCATTGATGAGATAAAGAGATAAATTTAGTTTTAAGCAAAGGGTAGATCCCAAGAAACACATTGGGATTGTTTTCCTAAAAGCTTTGCTATATCAGGATGACAAAATGTGTTTCTTAGAAGGGATGGGGTATTAGGCGGTAAGGATGGGAAAAACTTTTCCCTAGTCCTTAGTCTCTAAAAATTTAAACTCGGCCAGTCTGCTTCACGATAATAGTGCGTCATATCGTCAAATTTCCGTAGTTCTACACGGTCGATTAAAAATTCTGGAGAATTCAGCAGCCATTGCTGATTCAACTCAGAAAGCATAGTGCTGAGATTTATCCGGTCTAAATCTGGCGAAACCTCCCCAAAATAGCCTAATGTGACGTGGGCGAGAAAATGATAATGCTGTTCAATACCCAAAGCCATTAACTTCGGATTTTGATAAATTTTGCGGCGAAATTGAATAATCTGCTCATAGCAATGTTCATTCTGGGGGACTAAACAAACACCCACTGCTCTCGGCATCACTACCAATCCCAGCATTTGCCATTGAATCGGATTAGTTCCATTTGTCATGGATTCTTGATACTGCTGTAATATTTCAGCACAACAAGAGCGTAACTTTTGGTCAAATTCCGGGTCTTTTTCACAAGCGTGAACATAAGCACTGTCCCAAATCAAGTCAGCTAAAGTCAAATGAAAGCTAGCCGGGGGTACAGGGACAATCAAATCACTGCCCACAGGCAACTGTAAAAGTTCCTGCTGGTAAGATTGTAATTGGCTATGGAAAGTAGAGTTTTTTGCTTGTTCTGCCGCAGGTGGGGTAATTAGTGAATACCCAGGAAAAGGAGCAGCTTGTCTGGAGCCAGAATGCAAATTAAACTTAGCAGATTCCTGAATATGCTGAATTTGGGATCTGTAAGCTTCTGGTAGCATCATTTTTGCTACCCGATTCAGGTAAGTTTGATAGTTGTCGTCCAATCTTCGTAGCCTCGCGCTCTCACTTGATAGATTTTAGGGAAATTTACTCAGATTAGCAGAATGATTTCAAAAGTATTTAGCTTTTTTAAAATGATGATACGAGGACAAGGGTAACAAAAAGATTAGACTTAAGTATTGATGACCGCAAAAATAGATTTTCGATGCAGTAATTGTGGTTTTTAGGGGGGACGGAGAAGCCCACCCCACAAAATCAATAATCTTATGCACAGACAAACAGCAATAATCTCCCGCGACAGCCTAGCTTGGTGGGGGAGTCTTAACTTAAATCCGTAACCACTTCCATTGGACGCATCATATCGTGGTCTTCATGGATTAAGACATGACAGTGCCAGACATATTTTCCTAGTCTATCGTATTTGGCAATAACCCGGACAACTTGATTGGGGTAGACAATTATGGAATCCTTTCGACCCTGTTCGTAAATTTCTGGGTCTTGCGGATCGCCCTGAAAGTAAACATTTCGGAGAAATTGCTTAGTCTCTCCCTTTTTGGGGTCTATTTCCGAGACTACATTACCACTGAAATTCTGCCGATTGAGAACGTGAAAGGCAATCAAGTGAATGTGGATAGTGTGTGTGTACTGAGTAGTGTTGTAAAATTCCCAGACCTCGGTTTGATCCAGCAGTGTTTTTTCTGTTACAGGGTCTGAATATTTAAACGAACCATCTTCCAATGTACCCAGCAGAAACAGATCATTGTTACCTGCTTCTCTGAGTTGAAAAAGAGCTAATTGCTTGGGAGGTACAGTTGCTGTCAGAGGTGTGATGTTCTCCTGTCGCAACTGAGTCGTTAATCCATCACTCTCGTCTGTATCAACTGTGGCGATGGGAATATTAGAAAGCGGTTGGTTGACAATGAACTTAATAATCTGACCAGTTGTATTAGGATCAGCTCCTGGGCCATAGTTTCTTAAAATGAACTCTTTTCCGGCATCGTTAGTAAAGTCTACAATCACATCTGCACGTTCACTAGGAGAAAGAACCAAGTCATCTAGCGCAACTGGATTGTGTACAAAGCCTTGCTCAGTACCTATGAGGTACATTTTTTTATCTGAGTTGTAAAAATTGAGCTCGTAAAAGCGTGAATCTGAGCCATTGAGCAAACGCAAGCGATATTTTCTTGGTTCTACCTCCAGCTTGGGCCATACCATCCCATTCACTAAAATTAAATCGCCATAAGCTCCTGTGCGACTAGGTACTCCTGGTGGATTTATATTACCTTGTTCTGGATAGAATAGTTGACCATCAGTAGTAAACTTTTTGTCCTGAATCAGCAGTTCTCTTTCGTAGTCACCACTGGGTAAAACATCATTGTTGATGAGACTATTTTCGTTGTCATCTCGCAGTAAATAATAACCTGCAAGACCTGCATAAGAATTTAAACGAGTAACCATGTTTGTGTGGTCGTGATACCAAAGTGTCGCCGCTTCTTGGCTATTGTCATATAGATCGATTTTTTGTACCCAGTCTGGCCCTGTTAGTTCATAGTTTTGTGTGTACCACTCGTCTGGTAAGCCATCGCTAGCTGATTCGGTATGACCTCCATGCAGGTGTACAACTGCGGGTATTAATTTTTGCTCAAAGGCTTCTCTGAGAGGTTGACTGTGCAGTTTTTCGATATCTATCGGTAGCAAATGTTCTCTCGGTAGCTTATTTTCCCACTCAACTTGAATAGGCACAGACTCTTGGGCGATGAATGTGGGGCCAGGATAAGTCACATTTTGACCTGCTAAACCATATCCCCAAATGGTTGTATTTAAACGCTCATCATCGCTAGTCCCATACTCTCCATCTTCACCGGGGTTGGCATATAGTCCTAGCCATTGCTCACTTTCTCTCATTTCTAGAGTAAAATTTCCTCCCGTTGTAGCATCTATCTTCTGAGGAGAAGGTAGGGAATTAATGAACTGTGGTTGGCTTCTGGCATTGAGCAGGGAATAACTGTTTGTAGACTGGGCTTTGACTGAGTTAAATGAAATTCCTAAAATAAACAAAAATAAACCTAAAAAAAGTAACCTATTTTTCATGTTCATCAAATTTGATAGAAAGTGCATTATTGCGTCATACTCTTTTTTGACATCAAAGCAAAAAGCCATCTTACAAACTGTTGTTGGCGAATATTGATGTTCTATTTGTATAAATTATGCAATTAGACTAGATTCGCCATTTTGACAGAAGATTATTGAGTAACGCTGTTTAAAACAATATCATTATGTCTATTGGTATCTTGATATATCAAAAGTAATAGAAAAATCTCCAATAATTAGAGATTAAATTGTTTTTTATACAATTAAATAAAAATAGGTTACAATACTAATAAATGAAATTTATTTTGCAAATAGCAAGTATATTTAAGCTGCAAAAAAGCGTTAATTCAAAATAATTGTGAATTGAATTTTAGCGAAATATATTTATAATGGCTCAAAGTTTTTTTGATTTTTTGTCTTACCTACTCGCGATCGCATTATTACCATGAGTCTCACGCAGGATATGTCTGCACATTTAGGTGTTAAACAATACAGTTTTTATACAATTAGCTAAGTAATTACGTGTAAAAAAAGCGATTAAAGCTTTTCAGCCCGCTTGGGAAATTTAGCCATTTTCCCTGATAAATCAAAAATTAATTTTACAATGTACACTTAGACTTGGCTAAACCTGCTGTTAAAAAAGTTTATGCTGTTTTTTTATTGATTTGACGAGCAATCCATCGGCTCAGTCGCAGGCAGTTTATATTAAATAAGTAGCGCGAAAACTAAAGATTAAAAACGCAGAGGTGAACGCAAAGGCGGCAGAGTGAATATATCCTCCGCGTTTCTCTGTGTGTAAAAAAACAGGATATGAATTATGAAGACAACATTAGATAATTTGATTAATTCTCTCGAAGGTATCGAAATTATTACTGAAACTACCCAGGTGGCTAAATTATCCCAGGATTATCATACCTTTAGCCCGGTTCTAGTACCCAAGCTGGAGGGTAAAGTTGGGGAAATTGTGGTGCGTCCTGCTAACGAGGAAGAAGTGATCAAGGTTGCGATCGCTTGTGTCCAATGCCAAATACCTGTAACTGTCAGAGGTGCGGGAACTGGTAATTATGGGCAGTGTGTGCCTTTACATGGCGGCGTAATTTTAGATATGTCGAAGATGCAGGGGATACCTTGGGTAAAACCAGGAATAGCACGGGTGGAAGCTGGGGTGAAATTGGCTGCTATCGATAAAAAAGCGAGAGAAATCGGCTGGGAAATCCGTATGGCTCCTTCTACATACCGCACAGCCACAATTGGGGGATTTATTGCTGGTGGAAGTGGTGGTATTGGGTCAATACAATATGGGTTATTAGGCGATCGCGGTAATATTTTAGCCCTGCGAGTGGTAACTTTAGAAGATCAGCCTCGTGTGATCGAATTACGTGGCGATGATGTGCAAAAAGTCACTCATGCTTGGGGAATTAACGGCATCATCACAGAGGCAGAAATCCCTTTAGGGCCAGCTTACCCTTGGGCAGAAGTGATTGTTACATTTGACGATTTTATGGCAGCAGCCAAGTTTGGACAAGTCCTTGGTAATGCTGACGGCATGATTAAAAAATTAATTGCGGTGTTTGCATCGCCCATCCCCCAATACTTTCATCCCCTGCAAGAGTATATTCCTGGAGGTACTCACTCAGTTTTGTTAATGCTGGCTGAATCCAGTTTAGAGTTATTACCGGGTTTAGTGCAGCAATACGGCGGACAGATTACCTATCAAAAACCAGTTGCTGAAAAAAGTATCAACTTGGGAGAATTTACTTGGAATCACACCACGCTTCACGCCCGGACTGTAGATACTTCAATTACTTATTTGCAAAGTATGTTTCCGGCTGATGCTAGCTTGGAACTGGTAGAGCATATGTATCATTATTTTGGTGATGAAGTGATGATGCATTTAGAATTTTTTCGAGTCAATGGTCGGGTAATTCCTGGTGCTTTACAACTTGTACGTTACAGCACAGAAGAACGCCTGAATGAAATTATTCGTTATCACGAAGCTAAGGGTGTATCTATTGCTAATCCCCACACATATATTATTGAAGATGGGGGTAGAAAAGTTATTGACCCTGAGCAGTTAAAGTTTAAAGAGATGGTTGATCCTTATGGGTTAATGAATCCTGGGAAGAGTAAGGTTTTAGAATTTAAAATTCCCAATTAAGAAATCACATTTTATACCTCCTTTGTATTTATCTATGCTATGGTTCGAGAACCGTGGAAACCATGCAAAAATCCAACATCCAACATCTCCCATGATTGAAATCGACGGTTCCTATGGAGAAGGAGGTGGACAGGTTCTGCGTACCTCCTTGAGTTTAGCCGCCATCACTGGCGAACCGATACGCATTGTTGGGATTCGCGCCAAACGCAAAAAACCAGGATTAGCAGCGCAACACTTAACAGCCGTTCGTGCTGCTGCGAGGATTTGTCACGCCCAAATGCGGGGTGATGCTTTGGGTTCAATGATGCTAGAATTCATTCCCAGTAGTTCTGTGCAGGCCGGAACTTATATTTTTGATGTTACGGAAGTGCAACAAGGTGGTTCTGCGGGTGCGATTACTTTGGTTTTACAGACTATCTTGTTACCTTTGTCCCTCGCATCTGGTGATTCTCTGATAACGCTGCGGGGTGGGACTCATGTTAACTTCAGCCCGACAATCACATATATTGAGCAAGTTTATTTACCAACACTCAAGCGTATGGGGATAGAAGCAGAAGTGAAGTTAGGTGCTTGGGGGTGGTATCCCCAAGGTGGGGGAGAAATTCAGGTGCGGGTGAGTGGTGGTAGCACACTGGGCGGAATTAACTTATTAGACCGTGGAGATTTGCAACAAATCCGGGGACTGGCTGTAGTAACGCAACTACCCGCCCATATTCCTCAACGGATGGCAAATCGGGCTGAGAATTTGTTACGAGAAGCAGGATTAAAAGTTAATATAAAGGCTTTAAGAGAAAAGGGTGTAGCACCAGGGGCAGGTATTTTTCTGACTGCTGAATATAAAAATAGTTTAACTGGCTTTGGTGGGTTGGGGCGTTTGCGAATAACCTCCGAAGAAGTGGCAGAAATTGCTTGTAAACAGCTGTTAAGATTTCATCAATCCGGCGCACCAGTAGATGAATATTTAGCGGATCAATTATTATTGCCAGCAGTTTTAGCGTCAGAGGAAAGTCAGTATAGAGTGGCTGAGGTGAGTACACATTTGACGACAAATGCCGCCATAATTAAACAGTTTGGGCTGGCTCAAATCATAGTAGATGAAGAAGAAAAGATCGTGGTGGTGAAGCCTGGGGATAGGTAATTTCCAGGGATATATTTTTTTTAGTATGGCCCTAAAAATCGTTCGCCGTTGAAGTGAATTATATGAGTTGGTGCTTCTGCTACCCAAACTTCTGTCTCCCAAGAAATTTCGTTAATATATCTTGCCATGTCACTGCGACGATCAAAAGCGGTGACGAATACAAGTCCTGCCGTTGAATTTTTAAATATGGCTTCTAGTTCATTGCGGCGTTTAGGATTTATCGGTCCATGACTGGTAGTTGCTTCAATTAGTACCAGCCAATTTTTCTCTATAAAATGAACCACAACGTCAGGCATTTTTCCGTGTGCTTCAACTGTAACACCCAAAGAGTTTAGATATTGACTATCAAAATATCCCCATTTATCACCAGTATCACCTATGTAAATTAACTTTCCTTCTGGGGTGAATAAAGCACAAAAATCATTGATAATTTTTTCAATAAGGATATTTTGTCCTCCTGGTGACAAAGAAATAGTCTGTCCTGGAGTCACTATAACGGGAATCCTTTGCATATAACGTTCCTGAGCATATCGACTCTTTAGTGTTTCTACTGTTGTCAGATAAACTATCAGGTTTTTACTCCAGTCATTTGTTTCATAGTTACGAAATAATTTCAATGCGTTCGGCTCAACTTGATAGACTGTTTTTGGGCTGTTTGTTGCTCTGGAAGGTTGATCCGGGTTACTGATTAGAAAGCCAGCTTCTAGAAACTGGTGAACCGTTTGACGACGAATTGTTTCACGGGTATTAGGTGCATAAGTTTTACTATAATTTTTAGCTATAAATTCCATTATCGGAGTGATGCCTAATAGAGGATTTGTTGCACGATTCCAAGGTATATTAACTTTTAGATCAAGTAAAGCTAGCAACGTTAGTGCCGAACGCTCATTTTGTTGCGCTGCGGGTAAACCTAGATCCCTGAGAACAGCTTTCGCTTCTTCTATTTTTTGCAGTGCTGGGATAGAATCAGGCGAATTGAGGTTATCTGACATCCTTTGTCACTCCTGCTTTACGTAACTTGCAGTTATTTCTGGCTGGGTTCTCCACAGCATCTATTCCCAGTTCTAGAGATAGCTGTATATATTGAGTTGATTGATGAATTTCTTGTGATGAAATTTGTTGATTCCTCTCCAAATAAGTTTTTACAGAATGCGCTAAAGCCTTTGCTAATAAAGGAGGTACAGCATTACCAATCTGATTAAACTGATTATTTTCAGAACCTTGAAATTGGAACCAATCTGGAAAACTTTGCAGGCGCGCACCTTCACGAACTGTCAGCCTTCTTCTACGTCCATCTGGTAAACGTATTCGTAACATATCACCAGTTGGACTAGATAAATTTCTACAAGTTACTGTTCTAGCAGGGGTATCCAAATTAATATCTCTGGGATTGATACATTTAGAAGCTATTTCATACTTTTTAATATATTCATCCATGCTAGGAGTTAGAATTTTGGAATTAGGTGGTGCTAAATACGCTGATTTCCCCAAAGCTTCACCAGCAGTATAAGGTGAATAAAAATGTGTTTTTTCAGGCCAATGCCAACCGCCTTTATGTGCAACACAAAACAAGCGTTCTCGTTTTTGAGGTACACCATAGTGGGCAGCATTTAAAATTTCCCATTCAACAATATAACCAATCTCTTGTAGAGCTAAAACTATTTCTTCAAAATATTTTTTATTACGAAACAGCATTCCCCGTACATTTTCAAATAAAGCTATTTGAGGACGATAACGCTCAACAGCAGCAATAAAAATCGGAAAGCCATCACGACTATCTTTTAAGCCTAATTGATGCCCACTGACACTAAAAGGTTGACAAGGTGGCCCACCAATTATCACTGCTGCTCCTTCAACTAAATTAGATAATGGTGTTAAATTAACCTGATGACATACACCAAGCAGATTATGCTCATAAGTTGCGCGGGCATCTGCTAAAATTTCGTAACCAATTGTTTGAAAACCTGTAGCTTCAAAGCCCAGCGCCAGTCCACCACAACCACTAAATAAATCGATGACTAAATGTTCATTATGATTTTTTTCAGGCAGTTGTAGTTCTGTTTCAATGAAATTAAGGTAAGGCAGTCTAAATTTCAAGGTTTCAATTAAGATATCAGATAACCAGTATATAAGATAAATTGCCTAATATTTGCTGCTCGCAGAAAGGAATTCAGATATCGAAGTAGGGCTGAAGCCCTAACTACAAACCTTTAATGTTGCAGAATCTATTGGGTAAAAACCTTGACAGTATTACCTGGGACAGATACTTGCACTCGTGCGCCTATGGGTAGAGGAATATCAGCTATAGTTCGAGCGTGAATTTCTTTCCCAGAGGCAGTTTTTAAACAATATAGATATTCACGTCCTAAAAATCTGCGACTGTGGATAAATACAGGCGAATCAGTGGCGGCTTCTAATTTTAAACCTTCCTGGCGGATCATGATTTCGCCAGTGTCGTTTGTGTAGTTAACTGGTAACTCAAAATTACCGACTTCGGTTTCCCATATATTACCTTGACGACGGGCGGGAAGAAAGTTAGCCTGAGTCACAAATTCAGCTACAAACCTCGATGCTGGATGAGTGTAAATTTCTTCTGGTGTGCCTATTTGTTCTAAGTGTCCTTGTCTCATTACGCCCACAATATCGGAAATAGCTAACGCTTCTTCTTGGTCATGGGTAACAAAAATGGCTGAAGTACCCGCCGCTTTCAGTATGTCTCGGATTTCTTCGCGCAACCTTAACCGCACTTGAATATCAAGGTTACTGAGGGGTTCATCTAACAGCATCAGTTGCGGTTGGCGTGCTAAGGCGCGGGCGAGGGCGACTCGTTGCTGCTGTCCACCTGAGAGTTCGTAAGGATAACGCTTTTCTAAGCCTTGCAAGTTTACTAGTTCAATGACTTCGGCGATACGTTTTTGGATTTGCTGTTTATTTGAATGTCTCAACCCAAAGGCGACATTTTCGGCTACGTTCAAATGGGGAAACAGGGCGTAATCTTGAAAAACAATGCCGATATCTCTCTGCTCGGCTGGGACAGAAACAGAACCTTCGCAAACTATTTTACCGCCAATTTCAATTTTTCCTGATTGCAGGTTCTCAAACCCCGCAATCATTCGCAACAGCGTCGTTTTACCACAACCAGATGGGCCGAGCAATCCCAATATATCCCCTTGTTGCAGCGTTAGAGATACATTATCGACGGCGGGCGCGACATTTTGGGAAAACTGCTTGGTGACATTCTCTAATTGGACAATTGCTTGTTGCATAGTAGATAACAAAGAAAATAAGGCGATGAGTAAATTAAAATTTAGGTTGTGTTTCGGCGTTAGGTGTGACTTTCTCTTTTTTAACGTTTTCTTGAGATAACACCAATAAGGTGGAACCCATAGAAACGAGTAGCATTGCTAGAGAGGAGGCCGCAGCGTCAGCAAAATCGACGTTTTCTGTGGCTTGCCAAATTTGTGTTGCTAAGGTGTTGAAGCCTATGGGTGCTAACAGCATTGTTGCGGGTAGTTCTTTAATGGCTGTGAGAAAGACCAAGACGGCACCACTTAACACTCCAGGTCTGACGAGGGGTAAAGTAACTTCTCTTAAGGCTTGCCAAGGATTTCTGCCTAAGCTGCGTGCTGATTCTTCTAGCTGGGGATTGACTTGTAAAAGGCTGGTGCGTATTGCTCCGACTGATTGAGGCAAAAATAACACTAAATACGCAAATATGAGCATTGGCAATGTTTGATACAAAAATGGTAAGTAGTTTGCACCAAAAAATACCAAGGATAAAGCTACTACAATTCCTGGTACACCAAAACCTATGTAAGAGCAGCGCTCAATTATAGCGGTGATTTTAGTGGGGAATCTGACTGATAAAATGGCTACAGGTAAGGCAAATATTGTCGCTGCGATCGCAGCTAATCCTGCTGCTGAAACTGAGTTTAAAATACTAGGTAATAAGTTGGGGAAACTGTAGCCTGTATTGAGTCCCCGAATCAGCCAAAATAAGGTAATCCCGACTGGTAACACTACACCGAAGCTAGTGATCAGGAAGCAAAAACAGAGGGCTGGCCATTTCCAGATTCCCAATTTGACAATTTTGGGCGGACGCAAAGAGGCGGAACCACGACTGTAATATGCAGCGCGCGATCGCACTCGATACTCTAGCCATAAAATTAAAAGTACCAGTGTCACCAACATTAAAGATAACACTGCGGCTGTGTTACGGTTAAAACTAGCTTTGTATTGGATAAAAATTACTCGTGTAAAGGCATCAAACCGCATCAGCGAGGGTGTACCAAAATCTCGTAATGAATATAAAGCTACCAATAATCCCCCGGCAATCATGGAGGGTTTCAGTTGGGGTAAAACTACCTTAAAGAAGGTTTCCTTACTGCTATAACCCAAACTGCGACCAGCTTCTTCTATAGAAGGATCTATACCTTGTAAGCCAGAACGGACACTGAGTAATAGATAAGGGTAAGTAAACAAGGTGATTGCTAAAACTGCCCCTGGAAAACCATAAATGGAAGGTAATTCTTCTACTCCCAAAGGTTGGAGCAGTAACTGTAAAAAACTCCCCCTTGGTGCTAAGGTGGCAATTAAAGCAAAACTACCTACATAGCTAGGAACTGCTAAGGGTAAAGTTGTGGCGACTAACCAAAATTTACGTGCGGGTAAGTCTGTCCGCACAGTTAAAAATGCTAATGGGATGGCAATTAGTGTGGAAAATAAGGTCACTGTTGCCGCCATCGCTGCACTATTAAAGAAAACCGTGATATTGCGGGGACGAGAAATTAATGCCCAGAACTCATCCCCACCGATACCTACTGCACGGATAACTAAGTATACTAACGGCAGGGTAATAGCCACGGCTACAACTGCTGCCGCTAAAATTAGAAATAATGGAGGGCGAACCGATGATTTCAACTCTTACAAAACTCCTGCCTCTTGTAGCAATTCTAACGTTCCTGGCAGATCATTCAAGTTTGTCAGGTTAACGTTGGGTGTCTTAATCTGGTTCAATGGTACTTGATTTACCGGCCCTGCTACTCCTGAAACTACGGGATATTCATTAGTTTCTTTCGCAAAGTATGCTTGCGAACTGGGTCTGAGTAAGTAGCCAATCAGTTTTTCTACTTCTGGTTTTTGCTTGGTGGAATTCATAATTGCCACACCAGCAATGTTGATCATTGATGCTGCATCTTGATTGGTGTAGTGAGCAGCCACAGGGAATTTGGGATCAGTTTTTTTGAAGTTAGCTAAATAATAGTTATTTACCAGCCCGATTTGAGTTTCTCCGCGTCCTAAAGCTTCTACAATTGTGGTGTTGTTGCGGTAAACTTTGGCTCCGTTAGCTTTCATAGCTTTCAGCCATTGCAGAGTTCTGGGTTCTCCCTCTAATACGCGCATGGCGGTAACAAATGACTGAAATGAGCCGTTAGTTGGGGCCCAAGCTACTTTACCACGCCATTGTGGTTTGACTAAATCCCAAACTGACTTTGGCAGTTGTTCCTTTTTGACTAGGTTGGTATTGTAGTTTAGTACACGCGCCCGACCAGAAATACCTATCCAATGTCCTTGGGGAGAGCGAAAACGAGAATCTACTCGATTGAGCAAGTTAGATGAAATTGGCAGTGTGAGATTTCGTCTTTCTAGCAAGCCTAAAGCGCCTGCATCTTGAGCAAAGTATAAGTCGGCGCGGCTATTTTTGCCTTCTTCCACGAGAGCGATCGCTAACTCAGCCGTATCACCGTAACGCACTTGGATATTCATACCCAAGTCCTTTTTAGCTTGTTCCAGCAACGGCGAGATCAGTTTTTCTCCTCTACCTGAATAGATAGTGACAGTTTTGGTTTGTGCATTTACACTTAGACCTACTCCTGAACTGAGCATGAAAGCTAAAGCTCCAGCTGTAACTTTCATTAATGGCAAAGTTTTCAATTTAACAGACTCCATTTTTATTTAACAAGAATATTTAGCGAAAATTCTCGCTATGCTTAATTATTATCACTAAGGGGTACTGGTAAGCAAGAAAACTTATCAAACTTTTTTTAAGTATTTCCAGTTTTGCCTGCATTACCTGACCCAACTCATATTTTTTGTGATATCTTAAATGATTGCTACTTCCTGCAATAGTTTCAGTGTATTATCCAAATCATTGAGGTTACTCAAATCAATTTTTTTGTCTTGTTGGCGAATTTCATTGAGTGATTTCAAATTCCCTTGGGGAGCAATTCCAGAAGCTAGAGGATACTCAGAAGTTTGACTAGCAAAGTAGTTTTGAGCCTCTTCATTGAGCAAAAATTCGGCAAATTTTTGAGCTATATTGGGATGCTTGGCACTGTTGAGAATGGCTATCCCTGCCACATTGACTAAAGACCCAACATCTTCTGTGAAATGATGCGCTACTGGAACTTCAGGATTATCTTTTTTGATTCGTTCCAAATAGTAGTGATTAACAAATCCTACAGCTATTTCACCGCGAGTTAAAGCTTCTACTATTGATGTGTTGTTAGGAAAAACCTTGGGTTCGTTAGCTTTGATACCTTCTAACCATTCCTTGGCTTTGTCTTCTCCCTCTGCCACTCGTAAGCCTGTAACAAAGGATTGAAACGAGCCATTGGTAGGAGACCAGCCAATTTTACCTTTCCATTTGGGATCAGTAAAACCAAAAATAGATGATGGTAATTCCTCTGCTTTTACTAATGAGGTGTTGTAATCTACTGTACGCACTCTGCCCGTAACACCTACCCATTGCCCTTCTGGTGAACGGTAAGCACTATCTACCTTATTCACCAGCGAAGTTGGTAACTGTACGGTTCTACCTGCTTTTTGCAAAGCTCCCAGAGCGCCTGCATCTTGAGCAAAAAATACATCTGCGGGGCTATTTGTGCCTTCTTCCAAAATTGCTGATGCTAATTCCGCCGTATCACCATAACGGACTTGAACTTTAGCCTTAGTTTGTGCTTCAAACTTCTTAATTAGTTCACCGATGAGTTTCTCATTGCGTCCTGAATAAATTACTAATTCTTGTTCTAACTCTGTGGCGGTTTGTCCTAACTCTGTGGCAGTTTGTCCTAACTCTGTGGCGGTTTGATTAGAATTAGCATCACAAGCAACAGCTAATCCACCGCTAGCAGTTGCTATTCCGACTAAATAAACAAATTGGCGACGCTTCATACCTTTCTCCAAACAAAACTATTACATCATCATCTATTTTTTCAAGAGTTTTTCATGAAAAAATAAACTGGCATCATCACAAATTCAGATAATAATTGTGATTAACCTGCTAATTAGATTCCAAATCACTTATTTGTGGTTTGCTCTCAATTTATTTAGCTCAAGCTATTGATAACTATTATAAATTAAGTTCCAATATATACATGATATTAATTTCCATTAAATCAAAATTTTTGTCTAAAAGCAATCAGATTCAGATGGGAATTATTCTTGTATAGCACTGAATGCTGAAGCCATATTTGTGGTCGCAGATGTGTTTGGTGATCAAAGAGCTGGAGGCGGTGACTTAAATTCCAACACCATTCTGGCTAATCGCGTCCGTCTGAATTTTGACAGTAGCTTTACAGGTAAGGATCGTTTACGTGTTCGCTTGCAATCTGGTAATGTCACAGGATTAAATCCTGGTGTGACTGGTACCAACATGACCCGTTTGGGATTTGATACCAAAAGATTCACCTATGGTTTCACCGCCAAGACACAAGTTATAGATGGGTTTGTCGAGGTAGAATCAACTCGAAGAGCTTAATTTTAGGAGTAAACCCCTGTCTCTACAATTTATTTCCCTTCCTCCTTCTACTTCTCAACCACCCACAGGTTTAATTGTCTGCTTACATGGTTGGGGAGCTAATGCTGAAGATGCTGCATCTTTATCGCCGTTTTTTAATTTACCTAATTACCAGTTTTTATTCCCCAATGCACCTTTTCCTTTTCCCGATTCCCCTACAGGGAGGGCATGGTATGACCTGAGAAAGGAAAATATGTATGAAGGTTTGGCAGAAAGTCAGCAATTGCTCATAGATTGGTTGCTATCTTTGGAGAGTAGCACTGGTGTGCCGTTGTCGCGGACTATTTTGAGTGGTTTTTCTCAAGGTGGGGCGATGACTTTGGATGTGGGGCTAAAATTGCCTCTAGCCGGATTAGTTGTGATGAGTGGATATTTACATCCGGATATAGTCACAACAGCTAAAGGTGATTTTTCCCCGACTTTAATTATGCATGGTAGATATGATGAAGTTGTGCCACTGGCAGCTGCTGTAAAAGCACGGTCAGCAGCAGAGTCTCTGGGAATTGCGGTAGAATACCATGAATTTGATATGGGTCATGAAATTCGCCCAGAAATGTTAGATGTGCTACGCAATTTCGTTGTCAAGCTCATTGGCTAATCTGGAGTACAAATTTTTTCCAAAATATGGTAAAAAGATTGCAAGTTTTTCGGAAATGTGCGCCCTCTAATGAGTAAGATAGATTGGGTAGCAGCGTCAAGCGCAACTCAAATCATGCTGGGTGAGAATTCTGCATAAGGGAGGGGCAAGGATTATGACAACTTTAAGCATTTCCAAGAAAAACATTTCTGCTATGACGACGGCAGATGTACAAGAGTTGGCTAATCGTCTGGAAGAAGATGATTATAGCAATGCTTTTGAGGGTTTAAATGATTGGCATCTATTGCGTGCGATCGCTTTTCAACGTCCTGAGTTAGTTGAACCCTATATCCATCTCTTGGATTTAGAAGCCTACGACGAAGCATAACAATTTTAACATTAGGAGTTAAGAGTTATATTTCTAACTACTTGCTCCTAACTTTTAACTATGCTGAATCTCCAACCCCAAACCCCAAACCGCAAAAAAAGGGTGATCATTGGTGTAGGTGGTGGTATCGCCGCCTACAAAGTTTGTGAATTAGTTTCAGCGCTGTTTAAAACTGGGGTAGAAATTCGCGTCATTCTCACCCAGGCGGCGCAACAATTTATTACGCCTTTAACTTTAGCTACCCTCTCTCGCCATTGTGCATACACAGATGATGATTTTTGGCAAGCCACTCACTCACGTCCCTTACATATTGAGTTGGGCGAATGGGCTGATTTGTTGGTAATTGCTCCTTTGACGGCGCATACATTAGCCAAGTTAGCTTGTGGGATGGCGGACAATTTACTCACAAATACGGTGCTGGCTTCTACTTGTCCTGTGTTGTTAGCACCAGCCATGAATACAGATATGTGGTTACAGTTAGCCGTGCAACGCAATTGGCGACAACTGTTAACAGATAGCAGATATCATGGTATGAAAACAGCGTCGGGGTTATTGGCGTGCGATCGCATCGGTGCTGGGAGAATGGCAGAACCCCCGGAAATTTTAACTTATATCCAATCACTTTTACACACTGGCGGTCAACGAGATTTAACTAATCAGCGTGTATTAATTAGTGCTGGGGGTACAAGAGAATATCTTGATCCAGTGCGGTTTATTGGCAATCCGTCCACGGGTAAAATGGGACTGGCTTTAGCACAAGCAGCACTGCATCGTGGCGCAGATGTGACGTTGGTGCATGGTGTAACTACTTGGGATGTACCATTAGGAGTGCAAACTATACCTGTAGTCAGTGCCGAGGAAATGCAGCAGGTAATGCAGTTATATTTACAGAAGGCTGATGTGATTATTATGTCCGCCGCAGTGGCAGATGTTAAGCCTAGAGATTATAGTCCAGAGAAATTACCGAAGCGATCGCTTCCCCAAGCTTTACCTCTAGAACCAGTCCCGGATATCATTGCTCAGTTAGCACAACTCAAACAACCCCATCAGCTGTTAATTGGGTTTGCGGCACAGACAGGGGATATTATCACCCCAGCTATGGCAAAGTTGCAGAATAAAAATTTAGATATGATTGTTGCTAATCCTATAGATCAACCTGATAGTGGATTTGGTAGTGATTATAATCAGGCGATATTTTTAGATAAACAAGGAAATCAAGTGGAAATTGCACCAGGTTCTAAGTTGCAAATGGCGCATGATTTATTTGATTTTGTGGCGTTTTCTCACGCAGAGGCGCAGAGGCGCGGAGAATCAGAGTTCAGTGAGTAATATGTCAAAGAATTACTGTGTTCCTATTTTTTAGGGATTTTCAGCATTTTTCTTATAATATCTGTAACACCTGACTAATTCGGGCTTGGTTTTTCACAGCGAAGGGTTTGGAAATGTTTACTTCGACAGAGATTCCCATCATTGGGATAATTTTGTTAATCGCTTTGGGTATTTTAGGTTGGGGCTTTTATCGCGCTAGACCTTTTGGGAAACTGGGAATCTTAGCCTGGTTGCAGTCGGTGGTATTAATGACTCCCTGGCTGCTGTTCTTTGGTTTGTTTGCGGCAGGGATTTACATTAATATACTTGGTATATTGATTTTAGTAGTAACTTCGGCTGGGTTGTACGTCTTTTTAGGCAGACAGTTACGCGCAGCTGGGCAAGATGCAATTATTAAGCAAAGAGCAACCGAAAGGCTAGCGGCTGATTCTTCACAAGCAGCCGAAAATACTCCGCAAGTCGTACTAGCAGAACTGAAAATCGAAGCACTGCCAATTCCAGAAGCAGATTTAAGTGCAATTAAAGGCATTTTCGGGATTGACACATTTTTTACCACAGAAACTATCTCCTATCAAGAAGGAGCGATTTTCAAAGGTAATATGCGGGGGGAAGCAGAAGAAGTTCACAAACGCCTAACTGCAAGTTTGCAAGAAAAAGTAGGTGATAAATATCGGCTGTTTTTAGTGGATAGTACAGACGGTAAACCTGTGGTGATTATCTTACCTAGTCGTAATGATCCACGTCCGATGTCATTACAGCAAAAATCCTTTGCGGTGATTCTATTGCTAGCAACAGTCGCCACTTGTTTAGAAACTGCGGGATTATTGCTGAATTTTGATTTATTTAGCAACCCAGAACGATTTGCGGCGGCTTTACCCATAGCGACTGGGATATTCGCAATTTTGGCAACTCATGAAATTGGTCATTGGTTGCTGGCTCGTCGTCACCAAATCCGCCTCAGCTGGCCTTTCTTTTTACCTGCTGTGCAAATCGGTTCTTTTGGGGCAATTACTCGCTTTGAGTCGCTGTTACCCAATCGTAAGGTACTATTTGATATTGCTTTGGCAGGGCCAGCCGCAGGTGGTATCCTTTCTTTGTTAATGTTAATCGTCGGTTTGCTACTTTCCCATCCAGGTAGTTTATTTCAATTACCCAATCAGTTTTTCCAAGGTTCAATTTTAGTCGGTAGCTTGGCGCGGGTTGTCCTGGGTTCAGCGTTACAATCATCTGTTGTCAGTGTCCATCCTCTGGTGGTGATTGGTTGGCTAGGGTTAGTGATTAATGCTTTGAATTTGATGCCTGCTGGACAATTAGATGGTGGTCGGATTGTACAGGCAATTTATGGACGCAAAACCGCAGGACGAGCAACTGCGGCTACTTTAATTCTCCTGGGGCTAATTTCTCTGGCTAATTCCCTAGCTATTTACTGGGCGGTGGTGATTTTCTTGTTACAAAGAGATTTAGAACGCCCTACTTTAAATGAAATCAGCGAACCTGATGATGCTAGAGCGGCTTTGGCTCTATTGGCACTATTTTTAATGATTACTACTCTTTTACCTTTAACTCCCGGTGTGGCGGGAAGGTTAGGTATTGGTTGATGAGGCGGGGGGAAGCTTTGATATCTTGTTGAGTGAACTAAATTCTTTTTTTTTAACGAACCGCCAAGTACGCCAAGTACGCCAAGTGAAGAAAGGGAAGGAAGAAATGCTTCGGTGAATTTTAGCCCTACTCCCCACTCCCTACTCCCTACTCCCCACTCCCTACTCTACGGTTTCCAACCTGTGAGCAAATTTGGATAAGCCGATGGTGTGGGGAATATCTTTTTTAAGCCAGTTTGACGCTTGAGGGGCTGTTCTTGGCTGAGATTCCAGAGGGTTTCGTAGAAGAAGAAGGAAACTCCGGCAAATTTGCGATCGCGTACTTTTTGTACTTGGTTTTGAATCTGTTCTATGGGTACGGTGCGATTTTTTAACCCGGATAAAATGCCGATACTTACAGGAATATGGCTGCGGGCGGCTTTGACTTCTGGATACTCTAATTCTTTGATAAATACGTTCAAATCATCGCGATATATCTGCAATACTAAGTCTTCTATCAGTCCCATTCTTTCCCATCTCTGCCAATCGGCTAGATAATATTCGTAGGAGAAACGCTGAGGATTAGGCGCGACGGAAACAATACAATCTTTTTGATTGGCTTTGATGGCTATAAATACCCGCTTCATGAATTCGGTAATTTTGTTCGCTCTCCATCTCACCCATGCGGGATTTTTGGGGTCTTGTGGGGGAGCTTGTCCACGGTGTTCTTTTTTGTACAGAGCTACTGTATAGGCATCATAGCCCAGTTCTGATGGTAAGCCAAAATGATCGTCAAATTGAATGCCGTCAATATCGTAGTTTCTGACAATTTCAACGATTAAATCTTGGATAAATTTTTGGGCTTCTGGGTGAAAGGGATTTAACCACACCCGTTCATGTGTGCCTTCTTTAACAATTTTACTGCCATCGCGGCGACTGGTGAGCCATTGGGGACGATTTTTAGCTAAAAGGGAATCAGCCGGAGCCATGAAGCCAAATTCAAACCAGGGAATCACTTTTAACCCTTTTTGATGTCCCTCTGTGACAACTTCTTTGAGCATATCTCGCCCTTGTAATCCAGGTTCAGGATCGAGCGATCGCCCAATGACTTTGGCAGCAACTTGACTAGGATATAATGTATATCCCCAATTCCACACTGTAGGGTAAACGGTGTTGAAGTTTAATTCATTCAACCGTTCCAAGGCATTTTTCAGGCGATCGCGTTCAAATAGTACATTACTATCAATATTGGTTAACCACACGCCTCTTAATTCTGGCTTTGGTGTGATTTGAGCGTTCAGCGGAAGCGATAGCATGACTGTAGCGATCATACTCAAGGAAACGATCACGGCAAACAACGTCCGCTTTTGACGGTGAAAAATTTTTCCCCCAATCAACTCCACACACCACTGGATAAATTTTTTCATAACTTGCTACACACAGCCTAAAACATGATTCATGACTAGTTTATGGAGACATAAGTTGCATTATTGTCTGCTAGTTAAAATACTGACTAATTTTTCGTAATTTTTTGTAATATAGGACTACTATTTGATTTTTTAACAGACACGTAGGGTGTGTTAGCGGTAGCGTAACGCACCAAAACCTTAATAATGGTGCGTTACGGACTTCATCCGAACGCACCCTACAATACTTAATTTTTTCATAAATCAAACCGGATTCCTATATTTGCCTTGGTGATCATCTCGCAGTCAATAAAGTTGAGTACATGGTTTCATATGCGAACTGACAAAAGCCCGACAGCCAAGAAACAGCGCTGGCGCTACTGCTCCGGATAATTCCTGTAAAAATTAAGGAACAAATAATTAGTATCGTAGGGTCTATCTAAACACTATCAATATGGGAATTTGCTGATGAAGACGACTCTCAAACAGTATCCTATTAACTCTCAAGCCAGAATAATCACTGCTTTGACTTTGGCTAGCATTTTATCTATCTGTGGTGGGTTGACAATTATCAAAAGTGCCACTGCTAATTCTCTAAACTTACCACTAGAAAATAATTGGGAATTATCACCAATATATCAGCAAAACAGCTTACCACTACCAGTAGCTAGTGCGGTGCGGCGAGATGTATTCATGAGAGAGAGAATTTCACCGCCAACACTTAAAATTATTGATTATAGTCCAGAAACTTGGAGCAATGGTTGCTTGGACTTACCCCAACCCGATGAACTTTGCACCCAAGCATTAGTTCCTGGTTGGCGAGTTGTCGTCTCTAATGGCGAAACCAACTGGGTATATCACACTAATAGCAATGGGCGTTTGTTACGGTTAGCTGAAACCAATACTGTCACAAATCCATCCACAGATTTACCTGGATCTGTAAAAAATGCGGTTTTACAAGCCGCCTCTAAACGTTTAAAACGACCAACTTTTCAGCTAACTATCATTGAAGCTCAACCACGTACTTGGTCTGATGGCTGTTTGGGGTTAGGTGGTGCTAATGAACTTTGTCTCCAAGCTTTAGTCGAAGGTTGGCTAGTAACGGTTGGTGCTGGTGACCAAACTTTGGTGTATCACACGAACGAAGACGGTTCGGTCTTCAGGTTAAATGAAGAAGCTAGTACAATTACACAAAACTAATTACTCCAAAGAGTTCTAAAACGTTAAACTACACTTTATCTATCGGAATAAAGTTGTATATTTAGGGAATAGATGATATGATTTGTATTATCTATATAAATACTTCCAAAGATAGATGAGTAATCAAAGCGATCGCTCACACCATAGTTGGGTACAAACTCATAATCTGACAAAGCCAGAGTTAAAACTGCAACAACAGCGACAGAAAGAGCCGATGTTTTATTATTTTGCTTATGGCTCTTGTATGTGTCCAGTAGATTTAAAGCGATCGCTTGGTGAAAACACTCATTCTTATATTATCGGCCCGGCAATTTTAAAAAATTATCGCTTAGGCTTTTATTCCTATTCTCCCACTCGCCACTGTGGGGTTTTGGATGTGTTACCAGATCCCAGCGCCAGCGTCAAAGGTGTACTGTATCAGCTACCCTGGCGATTGAGTACATATCTGGATCAGCGTGAAGGTGTTTCCGAAAGTTTCTATCGTCGGGAAGCAGTAGAAATTCATTGCCAAAATCAGGTATACACAAACGCTCGCACCTACATAGTCGTTAACAAGCTCACAGAAGAACTCGCGCCCAATGACTGGTACTTTAATGTTGTTCTGCGCGGTGCTGTTACCTGTGGACTTCCAGAGGAATATTGCTGGAATTTATTTGATCATATGTACAAGTTACAACAGCGTCATCAAGAACAGCAAATTGTGCGCGCAGCTGAGAAATCGCTATTACCACTCAGCCCAAGCTTGAAAATCACACCCCACTCCTAATACCGCTACGCGGAAGTCAAAAGTTTACCCTGAGCGAAGTCGAGGGGTCAAAAGTCAAAAGGCTAATAAAAAAACCTCAAACCGATTTTGGCTTGAGGTTTTTGAGACTATGACCTTCTTTACTTCCTGTATTTAGGAACTTCCAAGGAATAAAATCCCGAACTAATTTGTAGGGTGGGTTAGGACATTAGTCCGTAACCCACCATTATCCTGAAGTTTCTGGTGGGTTACGCTGCGCTAACCCACCCTACAATTTTTGGGTAATTTATTTTTTGGTGTTCCCTTATCAGGTAAAAAAGTCTAACCTATATTGATTTAGTAACGGTCACGGAAATTACCGCCACCGCCACCACGGTTTCCACCACCGAAAGAACCTCTATTATCTTCTCTGGGTTTCGCCTTATTGACTTTCAAGTCGCGTCCCATCCATTCAGCACCATCGAGAGCTTCGATAGCTGCTGTTTCTTCTTCATCTGTACCCATTTCTACAAAGCCAAAACCGCGCAGTTGTCCTGTTTCACGGTTAGTAGGTAGCTGTACGCGCTTTACAGAACCATATTCTGCAAACACAGCACTAAGAGTGTCTTGTGTAACTTCGTAAGATAGGTTGCCTACGTAAACTGACATAGATTTTCTCCAAAATCGTAAGAGTGTAGAGATTTCGATTTCGGGGAAAAGTCTGTAAATACCAAAAGGAAAAAGCCTGTCAATACTAAAAACAAAAGCTGATCGCCGAATAAATTCTCACCCTCTCACTATGACACACAGGTCAAGTATTGGAGGGGAATTGATAAATATTGTTACGAAAAGTCACACAAGCAATTGATAATTAAGTATGACATATATCGCGATCGCGTGGGAACTTTTTTTTAGCTAAAACGAAACAAACCAAAAACTAACACCCTCCCACATCAAGCATCTTCTCCTGTACTCCAACTCCGTGACCTCTGTGGTTAGTTTCCTCTTTATCTTTCACCCCACCGCCAAAAATATCGTCAAAATAACCATTAAATTAGATATAGGGACTAAAAAAAATAAACTGATGAACGCGATGTCTAGCGACAAGCCGCCCAGCGTCTACGCCTCTTCTCTTGCATCTATTGTCGAAGAAAATGCCATCTATCCTTGGGAAAACCTCGAACTCAACCAGCAAAAACAAATTCAACAGGCGATCGCATCGGCAAAACCTCCCAATTGCATCGTCTATCCCCGCACCCAAGCCCAACTAGCAGCAGTCATCGCCGAGGCATACCGTCAAAATTGGCGCGTCCTTCCTTGTGGAAAAACCAGTAAAATCAACTGGGGTGGTTTAGTCCAAAGCGCTGATATCGTCGTCAGCACAGAACACATCAATCAACTAATAGAACACGCCGTTGGTGATTTAACTGTCACAGTCGAAGCCGGAATGCAGTTTTCCCATCTCCAGGGAATTTTGGCAAAATCGCGGCAATTTCTCGCCCTTGACCCCAGCAGACCAGATTCAGCCACAATTGGCGGTATTGTCGCCACATCTGATACCAATTCCCTCAGACAACGTTATGGTAGTGTCCGCGACCAGCTACTAGGTATTACTTTTGTCCGTGCTGATGGGCAAATTGCCAAAGCTGGAGGACGAGTTGTGAAAAATGTTGCCGGATACGACTTGATGAAGTTATTTACTGGATCTTACAGCACATTAGGCGTTATTAGTCAAGTAACTTTCCGCGTGTATCCCCTAGCCGAAACATCTGGTACGGTGGTATTGACTGGTACAGCAGAGGCTATATCCCAAGCTGCAAATACTCTCCGCAGTTCAGCGTTAACACCAACTCAGGCTGATTTGCTCTCCACTCAACTAACTTCTAAGTTAGGCTTAAATCAGGGGTTGGGATTAATTGCACGTTTCCAAAGTATTAGTGAAAGTGTTAAGGAACAGTCAAATCGATTGTTGGCAGTAGGACAGCAGTTGGGTTTAGATGGGACAATTTATGTGAATGAAGATGAAGGCTCTCTATGGCAAAGATTGCGAGAACTCATGGATGATGCCGTCACGGAGTCTGCAATTACCTGCAAAATAGGAGTGTTACCGACTGCTGCTGTGGAGGTTTTGACTCAGGCGGAATTGGGTTTGATTCACCTGGCTAGTGGTTTGGGGTGGTTGCAATTTGAGGATAAAAATCAGGTTTTAAAAATGCGCGAGCGGTGTGAAGTTAATCGAGGTTTTTTGAGTATTTTAACAGCACCAAATCCGGTTAAGGAAGCAATGGATGTTTGGGGTTATTCTGGTAATTCTTTGCAGGTGATGCGCCAAATTAAGGCTCAGTTTGATAGTAATAATATTTTAAGTCCTGGTCGCTTTGTGGGTGGGATTTAATTTAACGAACCACAGAGGCGCAGAGGACACAGAGATAAAGAGGGGAAGAGTTTAAATATGCAAGTTTCTGATAATTCTGTGAATGATACTGCTAAGATTAAGAATTTAAAGGGTTTTGATGTTAGTCAGCCACCTGATCCGAAGTTGATTGATAGTTGTGTACATTGTGGTTTTTGTCTGGCTACTTGTCCCAGTTATCGGGTAATTGGTAAGGAGATGGATTCTCCCAGGGGACGCATCTATTTAATGGATGCTATTAATAATGGTGAGATTGCTCTGAATACGGCAACTGTAGAACATTTTGATTCTTGTTTGGGTTGTCTGGCTTGTGTGAGTACTTGTCCTTCTGGTGTGCAGTATGACAAGTTGATTTCTGCCACTCGTCACCAAGTTGAACGCAATTATTCCCGCAGTTTACCAGATAAGTTGATTCGGCAACTGATATTTTCTTTGTTTCCTAATCCTGATTTATTACGCTTTTTTCTGTTTCCTTTGCTGGTTTACCAAAGGTTGGGTTTACCAAAGTTAGTTCGGGCTACAGGGTTATTGAAAAAAGTATCTCCCCGTTTGGCTGCAATGGAATCGATTTTACCAAAAATTACTCTTCAATCTTTTCAGGATAATTTACCCGATGTGATTCCCGCCCAAGGTGAGAAGCGTTACCGAGTTGGGGTGATTTTGGGATGTGTGCAACGGCTGTTTTTCTCTCCTATTAATGAAGCAACTGTCCGGGTTTTAACGGCTAATGATTGTGAGGTTGTAATTCCGAAATCTCAAGGTTGTTGTGCGGCGCTTCCTGAACACCAAGGACAAACGGAACAGGCGAAGACTTTAGCTAGACAAATGATTGATAGTTTTGCTAATACTGATGTCGATTTTGTGATTATCAATGCTGCTGGTTGCGGTCATACTTTGAAAGAATACGGTCACATTTTACAAGATGACCCAGAATATAAAGAAAAAGCTGAAGCGTTTGCCGCTAAGGTCAAAGATGCTCAAGAGTTTTTAGTCAATGTGGGAATGACAGCCAAACTATCACCGTTATCTGATAAACCTTTAAATTTAGTTTATCAAGATGCTTGTCATTTATTACATGGACAAAAGATTAGTGTGCAACCGCGTCAGATGTTACGCCAAATTCCCGGAGTCAAGTTAAGCGAACCCATAGACGCAGCTTTATGTTGTGGTAGTGCTGGGGTTTATAATATGCTGCAACCAGAAGTTGCTGAGGAATTGGGTCAGCAAAAGGTGCAGAATTTATTAAATACTGGTGCAGAGTTAATTGCTTCGGCTAATCCTGGTTGTACGTTGCAAATTACCAAGCATTTACAATTGCAAGGAAAAAGTATTTCTGTGATGCACCCAATGGAGTTATTAGATTATTCAATTCGGGGTGTGAAATTGAACTGAGTCAGATAGACAAGGGCGGGCAAGATGTCCGCCCCACAAGATTTATCATCTTAAAATGTGTACTTCATTTACTTGCAAAATGCTATAAATTTTCAACCCAAAACCTATAATGTAGGTTGGGTAGAGGCTTTGTAAAACCCAACAATGATTCACCAAACTCAGAAGCAAGTATCTGATGCACAAGTATTGGAGCATTTCTAATTACAGATGATTTTTAGCGGTCGCGCTTTTATTTGCTATAATCCGTTTAAGTTTGAGACATGGTTTACCGTGACACACATTTCAAACTGTTAACTTGTAAAGTTTTTTGGGAATACTATATTTACCGTTCTTAATAAATTGTCAGTTAATGATCATGAAATTTACCGGAAAAATTAAGGCTATTAGTATTAAGGAGGGTAAAACTGGTCTGGGATTTATTGATTCTGATAGACCAATACCTGATCATGAAGGTGACATACTTTTCTTTGCTGATAAGCTGATTGGTCTAGCAATTGAATATGTAGAGCGAGGAGATTCAGTAGAATTCACTGTTACTGAATGGAATAGAAAAGATGGCACTATCCAAAAAATTGCCGAAGAAGTTCGCTTCTTGAATAAAACGATCAGCTTAACAGGTGTTATCAATTGGGTAAATACTGAAAAAGGTAACGGTTATATAAAACCCGACACACCATTAGACAGTCTAAATAAAGATTTATTCTTTTTTAAACAAGATTTAGATGACGTAGAAATAGAAAAGATTGCCAAAGGCGATCAGGTTAAATTTATAGTAAAAATTATAAATTATAGTGATGGGAGGGTGGTAAAGTCAGTTAAAAATATTCGGTTACTTTTAGATCAAGTAAATATCTCTATACAATCAGCAACAAATACACAAAATTCTGATCCAAAACCAGCCAGAAATCCACAAACTTCTGCTCCGGTATCAGTCACAAATTTACCAACTTATAATCACCATACTTTAAAGCTCAAAGAAGTCAAAGAAAAAATTACTTTACTTTTGAGTAGCTATAAAACACTATCAGATCCAGCAGAGTTTGAGGATTATACATTCATGATTCTCCGGCTATTGGGTATCCATAGCTTATATCAATATGATAAAAAAAATCAAGCTGGTAGAGCCGATGGTTTTTTTATAATTGGTAGTCTGGTAGTGATGTACGACTGTACTCTCAGAAATGAATTTGAAGAACACAAAAAAGAACAAATTGAAAATTATGTCAATAAATTGAAGAATTCTCAAATCACAATTGATTTCAGATTGACAGATGGTGGTGTGAGGAAAAAAACTCTACAAATACAGGGTAAAAATTGTCAGGTCTGGATAATTACTAAAAACAATACTAGGGAATTGTATGATGTTGATGGGATTCGTGTTAAAGAAGTTGCCGTTCAAGATTTAATGAAAGTCTTTAATAAAAGACTTTATTCAGATGCATTTGAAGAAAACGAACTATCTGCAAATCTTGCAGTAATTGATAAATCTTGACTTTAATCAACTTTAGAGGTTGTTGGAAAAGTTTTGTTTTTGGTAGCAAAACATTCAATGCCTTTTTACGGGTGGCTAGGGGGTATCTCTAGGGGATATCCAAAATTATCCAAAAATATGTTGTGGTGCAGGCATCTTACTCGCTACGCTACCAAAAAACCGGGTTATTGGAGATAAAAACCCAATTTTTTAACGTCTTATTGTATCTGCAATCAATGTTTGAGGATTATTAAACAGAACCCTTTGGGCAATACTGTAGCCAAATCAGCCCTTTTTTTATACTCGTTTTTTAGCTACACTATTGTCAATCCCAGATAGGATTACACAAAATATTCTATTTCTCTTTCTAATTCTTTGGTGTCTATTTCATGGTTTTGGCGTTTCATTTGAAGATACACTATCTAAAAACTGACTAGGTGTAACAATCAAGATATGTCTAAAAGGATGCAGTTCTAATAGGTCTTTGTCTCCTGTGATAATATGAGTGGCTTCTCCAGAAATGGCTAATTCTAAAAACTTATTATCTTTAGGATCTCGACAAATATCAACTGTTTCGCTAATTGTTATTAATTCTGTTTCTCTGGCTAAACTGGCTAAAAAGTCTTCCCGAATTTCTCTGGATAGATAGCGGTCAAATTTTTGACGACTGAGTACATCAATTAATTCTGATAAAATTTCTACTGAAATTAAGATTAATCCGTTTTGTTTGGCTTCTCTAAAAGCTTGCATTGTGGTAGATTTAGAGAATATTAATGCGCTGACAATTACATTTGTATCAATTACGATACGGTTATTTTTAATCATTGAGAATTGATTCTAAAATCTCTGGAGTCATTCCTTTGAAAATTGCTTGTTGACTCGCTTCTTTCATGATATCTAAGAGTGGTTTTTGACTGACTGCTTTTTTCAGCATTATGTTAAGAAACATTTGGATTTTTTGCTGTTTTTCTGGTTCTGCTTCTCGGTACGCTTTGGCAATTTCAGGGTCAACTTGAATGGTAATATTTTCCATGATAAATTAAATGTTAATTAATCTATTTTTATTATAGCAATTGAATGTTATTTCTGTTTTACACTCTCCTCAATCATTCTAATTTCTTCCTCTGTTAACCCATAGAATTGATACACTATAGGAATACGATTTGATTATTGAAAAAATCTAAGTATATGTAGGGTGTGTGATGGCTTTAGCCTAACGCACCGTCTTCTGGGTCTTGGTGCCGTACTCTCCTGGATAACAACACCCTACTGGTGAGACGAGCTTAAAATGGAGCAAAAAATTGTAGGTTGAATTGACGTAAGGAAACCCAACATCATTATTGGCAGAGTTGGGTTGCGCTACGCTTAACCCAACCTTACGTTTAATGCATTATTTTAGCCTTGCCACGCCACTACGTGTGTTTCATAAATCAAATATGAGTCCCATAGACAGCAAACTGTCTACTAATCTAGGAAAGATACATATCTTTACACTTATTTTACTACTTGGGTGTTTGTCATCCCATCATGATTTAACTTCTCGCTGGTTCTCTAACCACTGTAAACTTCGATTCCAAGCCCACCAGATGTCAGGATCTTCGGCTTGACGCTGACCGGCTTTGCTACTTATATAACCCACATGACCACCATGAGGAGTTAGCCACAAATCTAAGGCTGAATTACTCGCACAAGCAGCTTGCAACTCAGGGATGATGTCTGGGTGAAACAAGGGGTCATCGGCAGCATATAAAATTAAGGTGGGTTTGGAAATCTGCGGCAACAATTGTAAAGCACTACTGGCTTGATAATATGCTTCTACGGAGTCAAAACCCAATGTGCTAATTACCAGTTCGTGGTCAAAAGCCCAGATACTATTGGCTCGTTCAATCGCTGCTGGGTCAATTGTGCCAGGATGAAAATCATGTATTCGCCATGCCAGTTTTTTTAAATTACGGGCGATCGCCTTTTCTAAGTACTTCCCAATCGGTTGTTTGACTAAATAGTCAAGCGATCGCCACGAATCCAAACTGGGACAAATCACCACCCCACCACCAATATCACTGTCTCGTAAGCCTAAAAATTCACCGCCTTGAATCAAATCAGTGGCAGTTTTTACCGCCCATAATGCTAATTGTCCCCCCAAGGAAAACCCTGTAAACCAAAACTTACTGGGGCATCCCATTTTTGCTGCTGCGGCGGCAATGCGAACAAAATCTTCTCCTTCATACAAACCATCAGAAGTCAAAGTCGGAGACAACTGGGCGGTTTTGCCGTGGGCGCGCCAATCAAATAAAACTACGGCGTATCCTTGAGCGTATGCTTTCCGCCCCAAGAGTCTCAAAAACCATTGTTGATCTAGCTCACCTGTAATCCCATAAGTAGCAACAATCGTACTATGAGCATTTTTTGGTATCGCCACCCAAGTAAAAATCGGTACACCCTGCCCACCAATCAGCACAGTTGTCTGGTATGGCGGCTCTGAAAGTAGAGTAGTTTGTTGCCAATAACGTTCTCCCCACAAAGCAGTGTAAACAGTCATTGCCACACCATTTTTGAGAAACCGGGGCGGATTGTAGGCAGAATAACACAACATATCTGGAATTTAGAGTACCTTAGTTCTGATTCCACCATCCTTTAGTTTTAAACTTTATGCTAGATTTGAATGTTTTTTATAATCAAGAGAAAAATCTTTGTATCTATCAAAGGTTCTTATTTATCCTTAATTAAGTAGTAATAATTTTTTAAATAATGCCCAGGATTCTTGTTATAGACGATGACGCGGCAATTTCAGAACTAGTTGCCGTCAACTTGGAAATGGCTGGCTACGATGTCAGTCAAGCTGAAGATGGCATCAAAGGTCAGGCGCTGGCGCTTCAGCTTCAACCCGACTTGATTATGCTTGACCTGATGTTGCCGAGAGTAGACGGTTTTACAGTTTGCCAACGCCTCCGGCGAGATGACCGCACAGCCGAGATTCCCGTGTTGATGCTCACCGCTTTAAGCCAAACTCAGAATAAAGTCGAAGGTTTCAATGCTGGCGCGGATGATTACCTCACCAAGCCCTTTGAAGTGGAAGAGCTGTTAGCGCGGGTGCGGGCATTATTGCGGCGGACTGACCGCATTCCCCAAGCTGCAAAACACAGTGAAATTCTCAACTATGGGAATTTGACTCTGGTTCCAGAAAGATTTGAGGCGATATGGTTCAATGAAACGGTAAAATTGACTCACCTGGAATTTGAGCTACTCCACTGTTTACTGCAACGCCACGGTCAGACAGTTTCCCCTAGCGAAATTCTGCGGGAAGTTTGGGGCTATGATCCAGATGATGACATTGAAACCATTCGAGTGCATATCCGCCACTTGAGAACGAAACTAGAACCAGACCCCCGTCACCCCCGCTATATCAAAACAGTCTATGGTGCGGGATATTGTCTAGAATTGCCTAGCATCCCTCAATCAAATGAGGGGGCTTCAGCATCATCTGTGGTTGAGTGAAATTTCTCCAGGATTTCATCTACAAAAAACTGTCCTCGGCTCATTGTCGCATCTGTACTTGGATTCGCCACCTACCCTTGGGGATGGCCTTTACCCTACGAGCCGCCGCCCTCCAGAGTACAGTGTGTTAAGAGTTACTATGTTGCCAAGAAAATTCGCAAGGAGGAGCCAGCGTTGCATCCGGCTTTCCCACCCCAAATAATGGGGCTGGTGTTCCTCCAGGCGAACTTCTGACCGTGTACACACAAGTTGAAAAATCTTACCCACATTGGCTTGAAACTCGTAGTTATGGATGCTAGTCCTAATGCACCGAGAATCTGAGATGGTGCGTTGCGCTACGCGACAATACACCCTACATAAAAGGATTGAGAGTTTTAATCATTTGTGTGTATACCGTAGGGCGACTTTCTGAATGACCATTTCAACTGAGATGCTTCAACAGTGCGATAAATGTGCATTCCCAAACTAGGCGCGGTTGGGCGTAACACAGTAAGGATTTACGGGCTTGTTCTAGCTTGTGAATAATTTCTGCTTGATGCCACTGTTTCCAGTAGGATTGTTGCAGATAATCGATTAACCATAGTTGTGCTTCTGTATCTAATTCTTGAGCAATTGTTTTGGCTAAGGCTAAGACGTGGCGGTGAGATGAAGGCACTTTGGTGACATCTTGGAGTAAAGTCTCAGGAATTATTTGTAATTGCTCATAAGATGCGATCGCACTTCCTGGGCTACCAGCCGCTATACTCAAGACTGCCTGATGCTGCAAAATTTCTTCATGTCCTGTTTGGGTGAGTACCTGAGTTAGAGACTGTGTATCTAGGCGATAAAAAGGAATCCGTTGACAGCGTGACACCAAGGTCGGCAAAACCGACTCAGGAGATGGTGCAATCAAAATCAGCGTCGCCTGTCCTGGTTCTTCCAAGGTTTTCAGCAAAGCATTCGCTGCTGATTCTGCCATTGTTTCGGCTGACTCCAGCACTACCACATTTCGCGGAGCTTCCAAGGGGGGACGGCCGAGAAACTCCGTAATTTCCCGAATCTGTTCTAGTCTAATTACAGGCGGTGCTTTGCGCTTGAGTTTTTTCTCGGCTGCTTCTGCGACTGTGAGGCGTTTTCCCTCGTGTTGGTAGGTCGGCTGCACCCACCACAAATCAGGATGATTGCCTTGACGCAAACGACTTTGTAAGGAAGCGATATTACGGGTCTGTGCGGCAAATAACAATTCTACAAAACACCGCGCAGCTAAAGTTTTGCCCACACCATCTATGCCGACAAATAGATAAGCTGGGGCTACTCGGTGTTGTTTGACAGCCTGAGTCAGTAATTCTATGGCTTGTGACTGCCCTAAAAGTGGGGAAAATGGGTCATTAGTCATTGGTCATTGGTCATTAGTCATTGGTCATTAGTCATTGGTCATTGGTCATTGGTCATTGGTCAAATTGGGAAGTCACCATTTTTCCCCCCTGCTCCCTGCTCTCCTGCTATAATTAAGCAATACTGCCTCGTTTTCTGGCTTCTTTGTAAGACGTTCCCACATTTCTCAACCCGGCTTTAATCATTTGTCTCTCTAACAAGGCGAAGAAACGAGTTCTATCTCCACCTCGGACTACTGCCTGATTATGCGCTTCCGCTATAGCGACGGGGTAGCCATAGCCTTTCTGCACCTGTGCCAGCATTAATCCCAGGGCTTGGTTTAACAGGGCTGTATTCTCGGCTACCCATATCGGAACTTCGATGCGCGCAATTTCACTACCCACGTGGACATGGCAAAAGTAAATCATTTGCTCTCCATAGAGTTCTAAAATGCGGTTGTTGCTCCGCCACAATGGCCCCCGTTGTCCTGGTTGCAGTTTGGTTCCCCATAGGGTCGTATCTCGCAGTGTGTCAAAAAGTTTACAAGGTACTTTTTCTAGTTGATCTGGACAATAACTTTTACAATCGGGGGCGGGATGGGGACAAGCTAATAACCGTAAGAAGTTTGTACAATCGATATTGCGAGAGGCGCTCAGATAGCCCATGATCGGAATTTCAGCCTGACGCATTTGTTGCCAAGCTTCCAGGATCGGGGGTAAAATGCGATCGCGCGCATCCATCGGCAGCTGTTCCAAAAACCAGTAAATTAAGGAACCATCAACCATTGCTAAAGCTGGTGCTTCCCCTTTCGCCGCACAAGCCAATTCTGCCAAAACTGTGGTTTCGGAAGCAGTCCGACGGTAACCCATCCATTCCTCGGTTTTAATTCCCCATTGCCGAGACACATATAAATCTTCTGGGCGATAAAATACCTCTGGTAAACTATCAAGTAATGGTTGGCGATTTTGTCCGTAGTGTAAAACAACTCTGCCAATATTTAAAAGATAGCAATAAGCAATTTCATGATGATTGGGGGCAATTTGGGAACCGTCGGTAGCAATGACAGTATGCACTTTTGGCGGCACGGGGATATCAATGCAGGTTTCTAGTGGCTCAATGGGTGTAGCATTAGCAAAGATAATGCGATCGCGCCATTTTTCCTGACGCTCAATTAAATCTTCTTGACACTCATAAGCATTTTGCAGATGTTGTTGCGCCAATTCCAAACGCTGGCGACCAGCAGCAGCCTCTAAAGTAAGATGCTGACTTAAACCCTGCATTTGTCGCGCCAATTTTGTGAGATCAAGCATATATATTTAAGTTATATTCTTTTACTTAACATTGAAAGATTAATTCCTTTCGCACGTAGTTACGGTTTTGACATCCCTTTTTCATGTGCCAGACGTGATATATGATAAAGTAGGTATTTGCCGCTTAGACACGAATAGACAAATTTAGCAACGTGCAGGTAAGCAATGCTAATAGATGCTCGAAAGTTGACTCAAGATCAAACTATCACCTGTGATATCTGCATTATAGGTGCTGGTGCAGCAGGCATAACATTGGCTCATGAATTGCGCGATTCGGGAATGGAAGTTGTTCTTCTGGAAAGTGGAGGGATGAAATTTGAGGATGAAACCCAAGACCTGAATAGAGGAAATGTTGTCGATTTGCGGGTTCATGGAGCCTTAGAAGACTACAGACGCAGACGCTTCGGTGGTGCAACAACTGCCTGGGGAGGACGTTGCGTACCTTTTGATCAAGTCGATTTTGAATCTCGACCCTATGTGCCACATAGTGGATGGCCTATAACTAAGGGTGATTTAGATCCCTACTATGCTCGCGCCCATGTTTATTGCGATATTGGCTCTTATACCTACAAAATAACCGATCTTCTTTCTAGCCCAGAGCGAGAGAAGACAATGATTCCAGATTTTAAATCAGCAGATATTTCCATAGATAAATTGTATCTTTTCAGTCCACCAACAAATTTCGGGAAAAAATATCTAGATATTTTGCAAAAATCATCAAATATCAAAGTATATTTATACGCAAATTGTCTTCAAATTATGCTTACTCCTGAAGGAGATCAGGTTAATTATTTAAAAGTTGCCTCTCTCAGGAAAAACGAATTTTCTGTTTCTGCAAAACAATATATTTTGGCAGCAGGAGGATTAGAAGTTACAAGACTTCTGCTCTTATCAAATAATGTTCAACACCAAGGAATAGGTAATCAATATGATTTAGTTGGACGCTTTTATATGTGTCATGTTTATCACCGGAGTGAAGTGAAGTTTCCAAACTCTCATGTTATATCAGATTACGAAAAAACTTTCCAGAAAGTTTACTGCCTCCGGGCAATATCTATTAATGAAAATGTCCAAAAGCAGCATCAACTACTTAACCATAGAGCATATTTAGAACGCCCCGATAGCAGTGACACCAGCCATAAAAATGCAATTCTATCTGCTATCCATTTAGCAAATTTATTAAAAAATAAACAAGCTAATTATCAGCAAATATCTCAACATCTAAAAAATATTGTATTTGACTTTGATAGCATCTTAAAATTTTCTGCAAAATGGATAAATAAAAGAATTATTAGTCAGAGAAAACTGCCGCCTGTCTTACTGAAAAGTGATGCAAATACTTACACACTTCGCATTGACTCCGAACAAATTCCCAATCCATTTAGCCGTGTTACCCTAAGTGACCAGAGAGATAATTTTGGACTTAAGCGGTTAAAAGTTGATTGGCAATATACTGATTTGGATGTAGATAGCCCTATCAAGACCGCCCAATTGATTAAACAAGCCTTAACCCAGTCTGATGCTGGACAAATCAGACTTTTGCCAAATACCATACCAAAAGCATTAGGGGGTCATCATCTTGGAACAACAAGGATGGCGAGTAGCCCTGTTCATGGTGTAGTAGATGAAAATTGTCAAGTTCATGGAGTAAATAATCTTTATATTGCTAGCAGTTCTATATTCCCAACTTCTAGCTATGCCAACCCTACATTAACAATCGTAGCTATTGCCATCCGCCTTGCTGATTATATAAAACGCTTTTACAGTTAAAATATCTGGAGAAAAAGGCGATATTTGTCGTAAATCACTCCTATTTTACTTCTGTTTCTTTAATTATTAAACAAGGAAAAAATTGAAACCCGGCATTGGCTTGAAGGTGGCTTGAAATCTGAATGTTATACCAATTATTTGTGAGGCTGCATATTATTTCGACCCCACCCCTAACCCCTCCGGTGCAAGCGAGGAGGGGAACTGGATTTCTGGTTAAATTCTATTTAGGGAACACCAAAAAATAAATTACCCAAAAATTGTAGTGGCGTGGCAAGCCTAAAATTTTGCATTAGATTTTTGAGACAATTAAGATAAATCAACACGTTCTGATTTTTTCGTAATGCACTAATTTAAGCTTGTCATGCCAGTAGAGGCATCCTTAGTTAACCACACCCAGGAAGAGCGGGGTATGCACCCCAAAAAACTCATGACTAATGACTATTTAATCAAACAGACATGACCAATAACTCGTCTGGTAATAGACTTATCCAAAAATTAGATTTTGACCTTTGGTTTATCAGGCTTTGATATTAATTCGTGGATATGTCTAATATATTCCAGATTCATTTAGGTTAAATTACAGCCAGCCAGTGAAATCTTTAGTAAACTGAGGTAGATTTAAGACCTGAATTCGCGGATTATCTTGGGCGGCTTTGCGTTCTGTTTGGGTATTATAGCCCCAGTCTGCCAAGAAAAGTTTGACATCTTCCAGGTCTGTTTGCTGTTGAACTAACTGCAATGTTTTGAGTCTGTCTTCTACAAACCACAGACTAACTGGTTTTTTGTCAGCTTTGTGAATTAATTCTCGGAGAATTTCGTATTTAGGGCGTTTGACTTCTTTGCCAAAAATCGCTGCTGGGGGTAAATTTACGCCTTCTCGTTGTAATAACTGCTGCACGAAGCGCCCTTCTTTGGTGGTGACAATGTATAATTTTGTCTGACTAGCAATGGTGAGTTTAATTTTTTCCACTACACCCGGATAAAATCTATGCAGACTTAGCCAACCGTCTAAATCTGTGGTAATCCATTCATCCCGCAAGTTGTCTAGTTTTGCACCAATTGTTTGGGACTGGAGATTATGCTCTAATAAAATTTGTGGGGTAATCGTCGTCCACTCCTGAAGAATTTTTGACTCAGAAATTTTATCTACCAAGGCTTTGATTAATACTGGCATTTCCCAACCTGTTTCAATCACAGGTCTGAGGCGATAAAATCTTAAGGCTAAATCATCTGGTGGTGTATTGTCTACGGGTGACCAAATTTGACAATAGGTACGCCATGCGACTTCAAAATATTCAATTAGTCCATCGCAAATTACTCCATCAAAGTCTAAGGCTAAAATTGTGGGACTACTTGCGGTCATTATGTTGACGAATAAACTGCTGTTGTTAGATTAGCTGACAAATTCAAACTACGCAGTATTTTTTGTTAGTATTTCATAATTTATCAATGGGAAATTGGTATCATATCAAGTCCGGTTAATTAGGAATGGGGAGTTAATAAAATACTGAACCTCACCCCCAACCCCTCTCCTTGCTTTCGCGTAGCGTCTCCCTTTGGGAGAAGGAGAGGGGAGAATTTAACTCAAGTAAAAGGCGGGGTGATGTCAAAAATCTTGCTTTGTTAGAACTTATTGAGGATGCCGTTATTTGTGATTTATACTTTTCGTAAAAATTCCGTGTCTGGGACTAAAAAGTAATGCCAAAAGAAATAATCCTGATACGACTAAAACGATGGCGGGACCGGAGGGTAAATTATAAAAGTAGCTGAGGTACATCCCGCTAATACTGGAAATTACACCAATAAATGCGCCTAAAATCATTATTTGATGTAGGCGTTTAACTAAAAGATAGGCTGTTGCCCCTGGTGTGATTAAAAGTGATAATACTAAAATGACACCTACGGTTTTCATGCTGGCAACTATTGTTAAGGCAATGAGCAGCATGAGTCCAAAGTTTAGCCGATTGACTGGCAAACCTGCGGCTTGTGCGCCTAACGGGTCAAAAGTGTAAAATAAAAGTTCTTTATATAGTAAGAAAATAACTATTAATACTATAGCGGCAATAATGGCGGTGTCTCTGACTTCGTTAGCTGTCACGCCGAGAATGTTACCGAAAAGAAAGTGATTTAAATCGATTTTTTGGTCTTTTTGAATAATAGTAATTAAGGTGATACCCAGGGCAAAAAATGCTGAAAGGACTATACCCATTGCCGCATCTTCTTTGATTGGCGATCGCGTTTGAATCCAGGCGATCGCCATTGTACTCACAACTCCGGCTATAAATGCGCCAAAATAGATATTTCCTCCCAGCATAAAGGCGATCGCTAGTCCTGGTAAAACTGAATGACTAATCGCATCACCCAGCAATGCTAATCTTTGCACCATCAAGTAACTGCCCACAACTGCACACAGCAAGCCGACTATAATTGCCACCACGAGCGATCGCTGCATAAAGCTGTATTGCAATGGCTCAATTAATGCTTCTAACATAAATATTTATACGTTTCGCAGAGATAGGGAAAATTTAAGCAGCGTCATCAAAGTACATTACCTGACCGTTATAAGCACGATAGAGGTTTTGCTTTGTCAAAACTTGCTGTCTTACACCTGTAGCGATTAATTCCCTATTTAGTAAAATTAAATCATCAAAGTGGGTAATTGATTCGCCTAAGTCGTGGTTAACTACCAGGACAATTTTACCAGCCGCCGCCAGTTCATGGAAGACTTCAAAAATCACAGTTTGGGTTTTTTGATCAATACCTACCAATGGTTCATCAAAGCAGTATATGTCTGCTTGCTGTGCCAACGCACGGGCTAAAAATACCCTTTGTTGTTGTCCCCCTGATAATTCTCCGATGGGGCGATCGCAATAGTCAAACATTTCCACCCGTTTGAGGGCATTTTTGGTTTCCTGGCGGCTAACTGTGGAAAAACTCCGCAACCAACCTGTCTTTTTTACCCTTCCCATAATCGCTACATCCCAAACTGTAGCGGGATAAGTCCAGTCAATTTGGCTACGCTGTGGGATATATGCAACTTTCTCTAATTGCTGCATTAAAGGTTTTGTTTGATACTGCACTGTGCCGCTACTGAGAGGAACTAAGCCCAGCATGGCTTTCATCATCGTACTTTTTCCCGCCCCATTCGGGCCAAAAATCCCCGTAATTCTGCCTGGTTTGACAATACAGTTAACGTCTCTTAAAGCTTCGTCTGTTCGGTAATGCACCCCGATATGGGCAATATTAATGCTTGCAGTGGTGGGTGTGAGGGTGTCTTGCATGGGGTAGACAGCGTTTAAGGGAAAGTTAACAGTTCTCATTTTGAGGGATACCAAGAAAAATGAAAAGAATATGAGAATAGTATACTTGAAATTATGAGAACAATATGAAAACAAGTGTAACAAGTATATGAAAGTGATTACTCAGTCAAAAGCGAGATTATACGCGCAAGCGGTGGTGGGAGTTTTGTTAGGACTTTCTATCGCAGGGTGTAACCAAGTAGACACTAACCGCACCTCTAGGGGGATAGATGGCCAGCCGCGAGTAGTTGCAACTAGCACCATCATTGCTGATTTGGCTGAAAAAATTGGGGGAGAGGAAATTCAGTTAACTGGTATTCTCCAACCAGGAGTTGATCCTCATATTTATGAACCGAAACCAGCAGACAGCCGGGTTTTAGAAACAGCCGATTTGATTTTGTATAACGGCTATAACTTAGAACCAGGACTGATTAATTTAATGAATGCGGCTGGGGAGAAGGTGCGGAAGATACCAGTGGGGGAAGTTGTCAAGCCTTTACAGTTAGACCAATATGACAGACAAGTTGTGCCAGATCCTCATGTATGGGGTAGTGCAGAAAATGCGATCGCCATGACAAATGTGATCCGGGATGAGTTGATTAAATTATCCCCCGCAGATCAAGCCGAATTTACTCAAAGAGCGTCAGAATTAACTCAGGAATTACAGCAGTTGCATAACTGGATTAATCAACAGATTCAAACTATTCCCGCAGACAAACGCCAACTTGTGACAACTCATGATGCTTTTCAATATTATGGTAAAGCTTATGGGATTGCGATCGCCGGCACATTAATTGGAATTAGCACAGAAGAACAACCCAGCGCCCAAACAGTAACGCGTTTGGTAGAGTCAATCAAAAAAAACAGTGTCCCGGCAATTTTTGCGGAAACTACAATTAATCCAGCGTTAATTACCACCGTTGCCCAAGAAGCCGGTGTAAAATTAGCACCACGTCAACTATACGCTGATTCTATTGGCGCAAAGGGCAGCGAAGGAGATTCTTACATCAAAATGATGGAGGCGAACACCCGCACCATTGTAGAAGCATTGGGGGGCAAATATACGCCATTTCAACCCACAAATTAATTCTAGACAATTTCATTGATACGGGTATACACAGGCAAAACCCGTACAGGCGGGTTTAAATCATATGCGCCCAATATTTTGAGAATAGGCTTTCAAATCTCTAAAAATATATCAACATCCACTTGACCTTGCTTTAAAATATTTCTCAGCGTTCCTTCCCTAATCTCTCGATGATGAGGAATGGTTGTTTTCTGATTAGTTTCTGCGTTAAACCAAATTTCATGATCTCCCTTAGCTGAACGATAAAATTCAAAACCTAATGTTCTCAATTTTCGCGTCACTTCTCGATAAGAGAAACCTGCCAATCTACCCATTAGACCTCCATAATCAGAGGATATTCAAATTGCGATGGTAAGTCTTGTAAATTCAAACTAGCGTTTTTTCCTTTTTCCATATCTAATAGCACCTTAGCTACATCTTCAGCAATTTCCAATGCTTCTTGTAGTGTTTTACCTTCTGCCACTAAACCTTGGATATCATCACTAGTAGCCACAAAATAGTCTTGTCCCTCTTCCGAAAATTTTTCAATATTCAGTCTAATTAATTTTTTCATGTTTTTTATTAATTAACTCAGAATACAGATTAATTCTATCCCTCATAATTCTAGTTGAGTGTATGATAATAATCAATAATAAAAATTTCATTTAAAAGCAAGTTTTTGGGAAATTAGCCAGCAGTATGGCGGATAACACCGAGAAAATAGAATCATTTCGAGCCTTAGCGCTGCAAGTTAAATGTGATGCAGTCAATTTAGCAGGCGATCGCCAAGCAACCAGACAACTGATGCTAAACTCGATCAATCGCTTGGAGCAACAAATCGCTGCTAGTATTGCTTTCATTGGCTTTGACTGTCGTTTAATCGTCTTACCAGAATATTTCCTCACAGGTTTCCCGATGGGGGAACCTTTGGCTGTGTGGGGAGAAAAAGCCTGTCTAGAAATGGCTGGTGCTGAATATGAAGCACTGGGTAAAATTGCTCAGAAACATCACATATTTTTAGCTGGTAACGCCTACGAACTCGACCCCAATTTTTCGGGGTTATACTTTCAAACCAGCTTTGTGATTGACCCTTCTGGATCTATTATTTTACGCTATCGACGGCTAAATTCCTTATTTGCCCCCACACCCCATGATGTTTGGGATAAGTATCTGGATTGCTATGGTTTAGAGGGAGTGTTTCCCGTGGCGAAAACAGCAATTGGTAATTTAGCAGCGATCGCATCAGAAGAAATTTTATATCCAGAAGTAGCACGGTGTCTAGCAATGCGGGGCGCAGAAATCTTTTTACACTCCACATCAGAAGTGTATGACAATACATTCACGCCTAAAGACGCGGCGAAAATCTCTCGTGCAGTGGAAAATATGGCTTACGTAGTCTCAGCTAATACGGCAGGCATAGATAATATTCCCATTCCCGTGGCTTCGGCTGACGGTGGATCTAAAATCATTGATTATCGGGGAAAAGTTCTAGCACAGACCACTACAGGCGAAAGTATGACAGCTTTTACAGAAATTGACTTGGCAGCTTTACGACGCGATCGCCGCCGTCCGGGGTTAAATAATTTACCATCACGCCAGAGATTTGAACTCTACGCCCAAAGTTACAGCCAGTCACACTTTTACCCAGCAAACACCATGCTAAAAGGAGAAGTAGACCGCAAACACTTCATAGAAACGCAACAAAAAACCATTGAACGTTTAGTCACATTGGGCATAATTTAACTTGTAATAGGGGGATGAGACATAAAAACTAACGACTAATGAATAAACCAATCGAAGTCCGTAACCCCAGAACTGGAAAATTTGACTATGTAATTCTCCCGCCGCCCCCCAGGCTGTTAGTACACAAATGTAACCGCGCCCGCAGAGCGCAAATTAACTGGCAAAACATAGGTATAGAAGCGAGAATTGACGCTTTACTCCAATGGAAGCAAGCCATAGTGTCTGGACGTGAACAGCTGACAGAAGCTTTGGTAAGTGATACCGGGAGATTATCAACATCAGTCTTAGAAATAGACTCTTTCCTCGCTAGCATTGACCGTTGGTGTAGGTTAGCACCAGATTTACTAGCAACCTCAGCCAAAAATACAGCCATTCCCTTCATCACCCTGCAACAAACATCAGTACCTTACCCCCTAGTAGGAGTAATTAGCCCGTGGAACTTTCCCCTGTTGCTATCTACAATTGATACTATTCCCGCATTATTGGCAGGTTGTGCCGTCATCGTCAAACCCAGTGAAATTGCCCCCCGCTTCGTCGCCCCACTGATTACAGCCCTCAATACCGTCCCAGATTTGCGTGACGTACTAAGTTTTGCTGAGGGAGCCGGGGAAACAGGTGCTACCCTGATAGAAAATGTAGATTTAGTCTGCTTTACAGGCAGTGTCGCCACAGGACAAAAAGTGGCAGAAGCCGCAGCCAGAAGGTTTATTCCCGCTTTTTTAGAATTAGGGGGAAAAGACCCCGCCATTGTTTTAGAATCAGCCGATTTAGAATTAGCCACCTCAGCAATTTTGTGGGGTTCCGTCGTCAATACTGGACAGTCGTGCCTGTCAATTGAGAGAATTTACGTTGCCGAATCTATATTTGAAGAGTTTTATCATCAACTGGTAGCCAAAGCCCATCGTTTGCAGTTAGCCCATCCCAGAGTTGACAGTGGAGAAATTGGCCCCATCATCGCCGAAAGACAAGCCGCAATTATTCACGACCATCTTCTAGACGCAGTGGAAAAGGGCGCATTAATCCATTGTGGCGGTAAAGTCGAACAAATAGGTGGGGGTTGGTGGTGTCGTCCCACAGTTATCACCCAAGTCAACCATTCCATGAAAGTGATGACAGAAGAAACCTTTGGCCCCATAATGCCAGTCATGCCATTTCCCACAGTTGAGGAAGCGGTATACTTAGCAAATGACTCTATATATGGACTAAGTGCTGCGGTGTTTGCCGAGACAGAAATAGAAGCCTTAGCAGTCGCCGCACAAATCGATGCAGGTGCTATCAGTATCAACGATGCCGCTTTGACTGCCATCATGTACGAGGGAGAAAAGAATTCTTTCAAATTCTCCGGTCTTGGTGGGTCACGCATGGGGCCAGCGTCACTAAAACGCTTCCTGCGAAAAAAAGCATTTTTGATTAAAACTAACTCTAGTCATGACCCTTGGTGGTTTAATAACCATTGAAAGAAATCCCTAGTCAAGCCCACACTACAGGAAAAGTCAAATGTCTATTATTAAAGTAGAAATGCCCGTGATGGCACGCCATGAAGGAGAATGGTCAGGTGTTTATACATTGGTTGATACAGAAGGCAAAATTATCGATAAATACACTTCTCATTTAAGCTGCCAGCTTATCGAAAATCCCCCCTTTTCTTACTACCAAACAAATCGCTATCAATGGCCTGATGGGAGAAAAGAAGAACATATTTTTCCCGGAATATATCGTGACCAAAAGCTATGGTTTGACACTGAACGTCTTGATGGTTGTGCCTGGGAAGTAGACAATGACATTATTATGTTGCGTTTCGCTTTTAAGGGAATACCCGACGCATATTTATATGAAACAATTTTTCTGAGTCCTTGTAATAACTTTCGCTTCCGCACTTGGCATTGGTTTAAAAATCATCAAGTTTACCAACGCACCTTAATACAAGAACAGCGCATATAATTTTTTGAATCAATTATTATCTTTAGGGTGCATCAACATTAGGGAATTTGCCGTTATTTAAATGAATAGAATTGGATTTTTGCCGAAATTATCACCATTGGGGAGGGAAAAAGAATTAAGAGTTTATCCCCATATTCGGAATTATGACGAAGCTGCAAATGTAATTAATACTCAAGCTTTATCAAGAAAATGCATGATCACGTCGATATTCTGAATCAAACTTTGAAACTTCCCTGTGGTGTGGTAATACCTAATCGCTTGGCTAAAGTTGCCATGAGTGAACAGTTAGCTAATTTAAAGAATAGCCCCACAGAAAAATTAATCCATCTATATCAACAATGGGCATTAGGAGGAGCAGGTTTAATTATTACAGGTAATGTGATGATTAATTCCACAGCTTTGATTACATCTCGCGATATTGCAATTCAGGACGAACGCGATTTACTTATACTTCAAAAATGGGCAGATGCAGGTCAAATAAATGGTGGACAAATGTGGATGCAAATTAATCACCCCGGACGGCAGTCTCCCCGTTTTTTATCCCCCCATCCTGTTGCACCATCTTCTATACCCATGAACGTGGCAAAAAAAGCATTTGCCAAACCTATATCTTTAACTGCAACAGAAATCGAAAATCTGGTAGAAGATTATGCCCTCACCGCAGAGATTGCGAAAAAAGCAGGTTTTACTGGAGTTCAAATTCATGCTGCACATGGGTACTTAATTAGCCAATTTTTATCGCCGCTGACTAATCAGCGTGATGACGCTTGGGGTGGTACACCTGAAAAAAGAATGCGATTTCTTGTGGAAACATTTCGGGCTGTACGTAACGCTGTGGGTAAAAATTTCCCCATAAGTATCAAACTCAATACTGCTGATTTCCAAAGAGGTGGCTTTAGTGAACAAGAATCAATGCAGGTTGTGCAAAAGTTAGCAATAGAAGGTGTTGATTTAATCGAATTTTCAGGAGGGTCTTATGAAAAATTGGTCATGGTTGGAGTCGAAAGTTTTCCCCAAAAACAAAGCACTCTTCAAAGAGAAGCCTATTTTTTAGAATACACCTGTAAAGTACGCAACCTAGTTTCTACACCTCTGATGTTAACAGGTGGTTTCCGAACTTCGAGAGCTATGGTTTTGGCAATTGTAGAAGGAAGTGTAGATATGATTGGATTAGGACGACCATTAGCAGTCGATCCATATTTACCAACAAAGATTTTCAAAGGTGAAGCTACAAAATCCCAACTTCAACCACTTAAAACAATTTTTCTCACTAAAGATCAATTGGGCTTTATTGAATTATTCTGGTATACCCAACAAATCCAACGTATTGCATCTGTTAAAAAACCCGCTCAAAACCGCAGTCCCTTAATAGCACTTGTGATTGCTTTATCTACTATATGTGCTGATATTTTTTATCTAACTATGCGAAGATTGATAAAAAAACCATAACTCCCAGTATTTTCAGTTTAAATGTTTACTAAGTTCTAAACAAAATAAATATGGCATTCAAATATTTGCGAATACCTATAGCTTGGCAAAATTTAGTTCATGCCAAAACTCAGTTTTTGATTGCACTGTTATCAGTGAGTTTTGCGGTTACTTTAATGTTTACGCAACTGGGATTTTTTGGAGCGGTTTTAAAGACTGCTACATCTGTTTACGATCACCTCAACTTTGACATCGTTTTGATGTCGAACAAAGCTTTAGAATCTACTGTAGCCCAATCTTTCCCCCGTCAGAGACTATATCAAGCTGCTGGGATAAAAGGGATAGAATCAGTGATGCCTTTTTACATAGCATTTAAACAATGGCAAAATCCTGAAACTAAACTGAGACGACCCATGCTTGTGATGGGTTTTAATCTTCAGGATCAAATATTTAGGATACCTGAAGTTTATACACACACTCAATCATTGCAACGAGAAGGAACCCTTTTACTGAGCCGTTTATCAAGACCGGAATTTGGTCAGCAGAAGGTAGGGTTAAAGACAGAATTAGGGAAGCACAGAGTCGAAGTTGTTGGTTTCTTTAGTATGAACCCCAGTCTGCGAACTGATGGTATCGTTATTATGAGTGATACTGATTTTATACGTATTTATCCAGGGCGATCGCTAAATGATTTAAGTATGGGTTTAATTAAGCTGCACAAGGGTGCAAATGTCAAGTTAATAGTGCAGCAATTGCGCCAAATTTTACCTCGTGATGTTGATGTACTCAGTCAAAAGGAGGCTGAAGCAAAAGACCAACAATATTGGGTTAGTTCAACTTCTGTTGGTTATATTTTTGGTCTAGGAGTTATCTCTGGTTTTATGGTTGGGGCAGTAATTGTTTATCAGGTCTTAAATGCCAATGTTACCGAACATCTTCATGAATATACTACTTTAAAAGCCATCGGTTATAATAATTACCACTTATCTGTTATAGTTTTACAGTCATCCTTTATCTTATCTATTTTAGGTTTTTTACCCGGATTATTTATGAGCTTAGGTATTTATCATTTGACTTATGCCGTAACAAAATTGCCAGTTTATATGACATTCAATCGGATCATTTTAGTGGGGTTACTAACTATTTTTATGTGTAGTATTTCAGCATTAATTGCACTTTGGAAAGCTTTTCTCATTGACCCTGCGGATGTTTTTTAGTATTCATGCGAGTATTTTTATTTAAGATTTCTCTTTCCTGGCGCAATTTAGTTTTTAATAAACAAAGATTTATTGCAGCTTTAGCTGCTATTGCTTTTGCAGTATTTTTAATGTTTATCCAAATTGGATTTCGCAATGCAATGTTGAATAGTAGTGTTCGATTTATCCAATATTTAAATGCTGATTTAATTATGATAAATAAACAAAGATATGTCAGTTTTGTAGAAGAAACATTTCCTAAAACAAGATTATATCAAGCTCAAAGCTTTGCGGAAGTTGAAGCTGCTTACCCATTTTATATTGGTATAGCAATGTGGAAAAATCAGGAATCTTTAAGCGAACGCGGTATCAGAGTTTTTGGATTAGATTTAAATTATTCAACTTTTTCAATTCCACATATTCAAAAGTATAGACAATCTCTGTATTTTCCGGATACTTTACTTGCTGATACCAAATCCCGACATGAGTTTGGTCAGATGCGCGTGAGTACCACGACAGAACTATCTGGACGAAAAATTGAAATTATCGGATTATTTGAATTAGGCACAGATTTTATGGCCGATGGTAACTTGATTACCAGTGACCAAAATTTTTATAGAATATTCGCAGGAAAATTTTCGTGGGGAGAAGGTAATATTCGCACTTCTTTACATGATGTTGACTTAGGTTTAATCAAACTTAAAAAAGGTATCAACCCCGAAAAAATAGCCAATAAGTTAAATGATTTTTTGCCAAAAGATGTCATTGTCTTAGCAAAATCAGCATTTATAAATCGTGAACTCAAATACTGGGATAAAGCTACGCCTATTGGCTTTGTTTTTACTTTAGGAACAATTATTGGTTTTATTGTTGGCTCTATCATTGTTTATGATATCATTTTCAATGATATTGGAGACAATTTAGTACAATATGCTATGCTCAAAGCAATAGGATATTCTAATTCATATTTTAAAAATATTGTAATTTTACAATCACTTATTTTAGCAATCCTCGGTTTTATCCCAGGATTATACTTGAGCATAATCATTTATCAAATAGCTTCAGTCACTACAGGTCTCTTACTAAAAATGGATATCCAATTAATAATTATAGTTTTATTATCGACAATATCTATGTGTATATTATCAGGAATAGTTGCTGTTAGAAAATTGCAATTAATAGCTCCAGCAGAAGTATATTCTCAGAAAAATTAATAGGATTAGAGATATAATGCAGCCAGAACAAGCTATATCAATCCAATATCTAAATCACTACTACGGTATAGGAAAATTAAAAAAACAAATTTTATTTAACATTAATCTTGAAATTGAGCCTGGTGAAATTACAATTCTCAGCGGACCTTCTGGGTCAGGAAAAACTACTTTATTGTCTCTAATTGGCGGATTACGCTCAGTTCAACAAGGAAGTCTCAAACTCTTTTCATTAGAACTATCTGGTGCAAATGGCTATCTTTTAGAGCAAGTTCGTAAACAAATTGGATTTATTTTTCAATCTCACAATTTGCTCAGTTCTTTAACTGCTAATCAAAATGTGCAAATGTCTCTAGTTTTAGACCCGAAAATTACTATGAAACAAGTTCATCAGCAGTCCCAGAAAATGTTGGAAATGGTAGGAATTGGAGACTTTATTAATGCTTTTCCTCACCAACTGTCAGGTGGACAAAAACAGCGGGTTGCAATTGCTCGTGCTTTGGTTCGTCAGCCAAAACTAATTCTTGCTGATGAGCCAACAGCATCTCTGGATAAAAAAAGTGGTCGGGATGTTGTAGAATTAATGCAGCAATTGGCTAAAAAACAAAGCTGTACAATTTTAATGGTGACTCATGACAATCGAATTTTAGATATTGCTGACCGGATAATTGCTCTAGAAGATGGCTGCTTATCTAATTCTAATAAACAATCAGTTTAAATTTTAAAAAATAACTTTCTTTGAGTTTTAAAATCAAAGATGGATTACTGCTGTGACCTCTAAATAGGTCAGATTACCGACTTTTTTACTACTAGCTTGGTCTAAACTAATTTTAACTTCCACAACTCTTGCATCTCTTTTTGCTGCTGGGTCTGTACCAAGAATATCTGTTTTGCCAATTTGTAGACCAATTTCATCCACATTTCCCTGTAATTCTCCAACAAATGCGCTACTAGTAATGGTAGCTTTTTGACCAACACGGACATTACTAACATCTGTTTCATAGACTTCTGCAACTACGTACATTTGGTCTGTTTGTCCTAGCTCAACAATCCCTTTTTGACTGACTGTTTCTCCCGGTAAAGCGTGTATTTTCAAAATTTGTCCGTCTTTAGGTGCTTTTATATATGCTAAGTTCAAGTTAGCTTGCGCTTGTTTAACAGCAGCTTGCACGTTGTTCACCTGTGCTTGAGCTGCTTGTATATCAACTAAACGGACTTCTTTTATACTATTTAAGGTAGCTTTCGCTGCTTTTAATTGTTCTTTTTGAACTTCTTGAATTCGTTTTTGATTTGCTTGTGCTTGGTTTAGTTGTTGCGTAATGCTTTCTACTACCAAACGCCTATTATCTCGAGTAGAGGCAGAAATAGCTCCATTTGCAAACAGTAATTTATAACGATTATCTTCTATTTTAGCATTACTTAATTCTGCTTCTAGTCCGGCAATTTCTGCTTTGAGAATATTCATTTGTCCTATTTTTTCAGACTCTTGGCGAGTAATATTTGCTATTTGAGCATTTACTTCTCCAGGTTTTGCTCCGGCTTTAACTTGAGCTAGATGAGCTTTTGCAACAGCAACCTCTTGTTTTGCTTTCTCTAAGGCTGCTAATAAACGTTCCTGACTATCAAGGATAGCAATTGTTTGACCCACTCGTACTTTATCACCATGTTTTACTAACAGTTTCTCTACTCGGCTCGCTTCTGATATATTAGGTGTCGGTGCTGATAGTTTAATCACTTTATCTTTAGGTTCTAAACGTCCCAAAGCCTTAATTAATTCAGGTTTTTCTATAGTAGTAAAATCATCTTGAAGGATATTTTCTTCACTTCCAACTAAGAAGCTACGATATAGAATAATTCCACCAATTCCACTAATAACTATCAGGGCAAAAACTGTAATATTTACTTGCAGCCGGGAATGCTTTTTAAATTCGGGAATTAGCTTCATTTTCTCAAAATTAATGTTTATTATCAGTGCAAGTAATTGCAATATCTTCTATATACTGATTAAAGTGAGGTTATGAGAATCCTTTATTTCCAAAGCCTTTAAATATTTTAGTAAGAAAATTTTACTTAGCTTGTGTAAAATACTGCCAACCAAGCAACTATACCCGCTCCCTCAATTAACCAGCGAAAGGCTCTATCAGCTTTTTTTCGATAAATTAGCGTCAGAATTATAATATAACCAGCGACTAAAAAGAAACCTAAACTATTTAGTTCTATTGCGACATACCCACCAATTGCTGCTAAAAAAATAGAAATAAATTTTGCTGTCTTTTTACCACAAATAACAGCTAGAGTTTTAGTCCCTACTAAACTGTCACCTTGAATATCACGAATATCATTTAAATTGATTAGTGCAGATACAAAACAGAAAAAGGTTATAGTCAATAATGGGAGACGACCATTCCATACACCTGCTACGGCTTGCGGAATACCAATATTTAAGATAGCCCAGAGAATAGCAACGTAAGGAATTTTTAAACCGGGTAACTGTTTAGGTGCTTTACCACCAGGGAGTATCTTCATACTATATATAAAGGCAAATCCAATGCCACTAAGAATAGGTGGTATTGCTGCTGGACGTAAAATAAGTAGTATCGCAACTATTACAGCTGCGCCAATCATTAAAAAACGTAGTGTCTGTTGGTGTTGAGATATCCAGCGTGTTCTTTCTTGCATATTAGCTTGATCATCTTCATTAGAAGAATCCGTAATTCGGTCAAGGTTGTACATCAAGAATGTCAGAGCAAATATAAGCACCAAGACAGGGAGGTCATATTGTCGCTGTATTAACATTTCAATACTTAAAGCCCACCCCACCGCAGTTACAGCCAAAATAATATTTGAGTATAAAAGCCAACACTCAATAAATTTATAGATGCGGTTTATGGCTTTAGAAGAACTATACACAAGTTACCAAATATACCTAACTCTCAATTGCATTATACCAGCTTTCTGTGAGCCTGGATATAACTGGAGTATGGACTGTTTTATTTTATGGAAGTCCCAGAAATCTTGTTACTTAAAATTCCTAGTCATTAATATGTGCATATGACAATACTGTTCCAAGTTGGGATATATCCCTATCAACTCTGATAAAAGATAAATATCCATCAACTGTTCTGTGTCTAGAAGTAGTGTTATAACTGGGACAATAACCTAAATGATCTTTTGCAAAACGGTAATTTCCTATATCACAATATCCAGCTAAAGCGTATGCCTCTTCATTGTATGATTGAATGATTCCATAGTGACCGTCATAATGTGGCAAGATGGCAAGTAGCCATGTTCCACCCCCATTATTATGTTTCCTTAAAAACTTCTTTTTTGCTATTTCAAATTGAACTGTCTCTGTCTGACCCCAAGGTAATAATTTACTATCCAAAGCTGGAATAAATTCACTTATTCTCGCATCTGGATGATTGGTTTCTGCATATTGGTATTTAAGTGGAACAGGTCCATTTTCCATCCAAAGGATTTCCGTTGGCTCTGCGCCTAAAACTTTCCAAGATTCTACTCTTACCCCTGCGGGAATAAAGGAATAAGAATGTCTATCTAGTCGCCATTCACCAATTTGAATTTCACCAGCAAGTATAAAAATTTCTAAATCAGCGGTAAAGATACCAGATGGCGCTGCAAATTTGGGCGGTAGCACTACTCTTGAAGTAGATGCGCCACAGTCATGCCAAGTCAGTAATCTTCTTCTTCCTGGTAGTACTTTGTCTGGCATTCCACTGATTCGCCATTCTTCTTCTAACACAGTATTTGTATTGAAAAATTGATATTGACGAGGTACATACTCTTTCGATATTGCCGTGCTTCTTCCCGATAGGTTCAAGCGTCCGCTACTATCTCCGCCCCAATCTTCTTTTACAGACGCTACATTTAAAAAATTATCACTTTGATCTTTTTCTGCGAAATTAAAATTTTCATTCTCTTTACCCACCATTTCACATTCTCCATACCTTTGAATTAGTGCTTATATTTCTTTAAAAAGCTAATTTTATATCACTTATACTCAATTTTATTCTAGAAAATCAATTACTACCTTTGCTATTTCTTCAGGCATCTGGTTCATCATGCAGATAGTTCCGCCTTCAATATCAATGAAGTGGCTATGAGGAATTGCGGTTAAAATGAACTCCCTATTATCTGCGTTAGCAAAACCTAATTTTTCTAATTGTTTTACGTCTTCCGTACCAGACAATATTAGGGTGGGAGACTTAATTAAACGCAATCTAGCTTCCATTCTTTGGCAGTAGTCGATAACAGCGAAAGGTGCATACCAAGGATAGCCAAAACATTTTAAATCGTCTAAAATCCAACGGTGATTTAACTCAGCAAAACCTACATAGTTTGCTCTTGCTAACCATCTTTGCATGAGATGGGAACCATCTTCTTGTATATTAAGATTTTCAAATTTCTTCGATAAAGCTGCTTTTGCTTCTTCACTAAAGTTATCTATGTTACATAATATAATTTTTTCAACTCGCTCAGGATAAGCTGCTGCCACTTCTGCTGCTATACAAGCACCAGTATGGTTCCCAAGAATACTTGTGGTTTTTATTCCTAACTCGTCCAGTAGTAAAATAACAGTCTTTGCGTAATCCTCAATTGAGTACATTCTTGGAGGTTTATCGGAATCTCCTAGCCCTAATAAGTCCATAGCGATAACTAGCCGATTCTGAGTCAATATTGGGATTAATTCGCGAAATTCATCACCACTTCTGAAGTTTTGATGAAGTAAAAGTAGGGGATTTCCTTCGCCACTAATACGGTAAAGAATCTGCCCATCTTCAGTATCTAAAAAAGCTCGTTTGATTGGTTTATTCATACTATATTTATCAGTTCATGGGCTTGATCTTAACCTATCACGAATAGTCTAGAATGCACTGAGCAAAGTGACTAGATTTCTGCAAGAGCGGTGTTTTGCTTGGTATTAACGTAAATACCGCCGCCTCGTCCTTAAATGGGAACGTCTAAAGGTTTATTTAGACGCATTCATCGACTTCACGAGAAGTGGCTTCCCACAGGGTACACAAATAATTTATCCTATTTCCTTTATTCTTTCTATGTGTGCTTCTCCCTACAACCCTACCGTGTACACACAAGTCGGTAAATTCTAAGACCCCACCCCTAGCCCCTCCCCGCAAGCGAGGAGGGGAACCGGATTTACAGTTAAATTCTGTTTTTAGGACTGGAAAATCTCTTTAGTTCAGGATGTGTGTACACCGTAGCCCCCGCAAGCGAGGAGGGGACTATAATATACCTCATGTGATTAGGAACGGCTATATGTGCTACGCGATCGCTTGAGCAATACGTTCCTCATGAATTTTCTGATTCATCCAAAAAGGCGCTATAATTTAAACTCTAAAACTGATAGTTAACAAAGTAAAAGCATGGTAAAAGGTGACAAAATAAACTTTTCAACTCCGAGTGGATTTCCAGAATTTCTCCCTAGTGAAAAGCGCTTAGAATTATACTTGTTAGATAATATTCGCAGAGTGTTTGAAAGCTACGGATTTACCCCCATTGAAACACCCGCAGTTGAACGTTTAGAAGTGCTGCAAGCTAAGGGCAACCAAGGTGATAATATCATTTATGGTATTGACCCAATCCTGCCACCAAATCGCCAAGCGGAGAAAGAGAAAGCCGGCGAAACAGGTTCAGAAGCTAGAGCTTTAAAGTTCGACCAAACTGTGCCTTTAGCAGCTTATATTGCGCGTCATTTGAATGAATTAACTTTTCCCTTTGCCCGTTACCAAATGGATGTAGTTTTTCGGGGAGAACGGGCAAAAGATGGACGTTTTCGTCAATTCCGTCAGTGCGACATTGATGTAGTTGCCCGACGTGAACTCAGTTTACTCTATGATGCTCAAATGCCGGCAATTATCACCGAAATATTTGAAGCTGTGAATATTGGTGATTTTCTGATTCGGATCAATAATCGTAAAATTCTAACAGGTTTTTTCCAATCTGTGGGAATTGACGAAACTAAAATTAAATCTTGTATTGGCATTATTGATAACTTAGAAAAAATTGGGGAAGCTAAAGTTAAACAAGCGTTAGAAACGGAAGGAGTTATCCCTGAACAAACTCAAAAAATAATCGATTTTATTAGCATTAATGGCACGGTTGATCAGGTATTAGATAAGCTCAATCATCTTGCTCAAAATCTCCCAGAGGCAGAGCAATTCAATTTGGGAGTAACTGAGTTAGCAACTGTGATTACAGGTGTGCGTAATCTGGGAGTATCTGAAAATCGGTTTTGTATTGATTTATCTATTGCGCGTGGTCTTGATTATTATACGGGGACAGTTTATGAAACAAGTTTATTAGGACATGAAGCTTTAGGAAGTATTTGTTCTGGCGGCAGATATGAAGAATTAGTCGGGACTTTTTTAGGTGAGAAAATGCCTGGTGTGGGTATTTCTATTGGCTTGACTCGGTTAATTAGTCGTTTGTTAAAAGCTGGTATTCTTAATACTTTGTCTGCTACACCAGCGCAAGTAATGGTGGTGAATATGCAAGCAGATTTGATGCCTCTTTATTTAAATGTATCTCAAAATCTGCGTCGGGCTGGACTTAATGTTGTGACTAATTTTGATAAACGCCCATTGGGTAAACAATTTCAACTTGCTGATAAACAAGGAATTCAATTCTGCGTAATTATTGGTTCTGAGGAAGCCGCAGCGCAAAAGTCATCTCTTAAAGATTTAAAGTCAGGTGAGCAAATAGAGGTTAAATTGGAAAGTTTGGCTGGGGAAATTAAAAATAGGCTTGGGTAAATGAAATCTTTTTTTCTCACGCAGAGGCGCAGAGGCGCAAAGGAAGATTTTTTAAGTTGTATGAAAAACCTCGTTAAAAAAGCATTTTTAGATAAGGAATGCGGATTTAATAAAATACAGAACCTCACCCCCAACCTTACTAAGGAGAGGGGAGATTTTGACGCAAGTGAAAGGCTTGGTTTTTTACAAGGATATTGTATTAAGTTTTTATGCAGGCAAAAATTTACAAAAAGCTAATTGCTAAACGGTTGAGTGCAGATTTTAAATCATCTGTGGAAGTTGTGGAGGTTCCTATCCCTGAACTTACAGCTAACGAAGTTTTAATTCGTAACCAATTTGCGGGTGTTAATGGCGGTTTTGATACTTTGCTTTGTCGTGGTGAAGTTCCTTTTGCTAACTTAACTCCCCCATTTGATGTGGGTGTGGAAGCGGTGGGAGAGGTAGTAGCTGTGGGAGAAAATGTTTCAGATTTTACTGTTGGTGATACAGTACAAACTATTGGCCGTGGTGGTGGTTATCGTGAATATCAGGCTGTAGATTCTAAATTAGCATTTAAGGTGCGTGAATCCAGACCAGAGGTGTTAACTTTAATGCCTACAGGTGTATCAGCTTTGGTTGCACTGGAACAAGTCGGTGAGATGAAGAGTGACGAAGTTGTTTTGGTGACGGCTGCGGCTGGTGGGACTGGTCATATTGCTGTACAGTTGGCGAAGCTAGCGGGTAATCATGTGATTGGTACTTGTGGTTCTGATACTAAGGCACAGTTACTTAGAGAATTAGGGTGCGATCGCATTATCAACTATCGTCAAGAAAATCTCAACCAAGTCCTCAAACAAGAATACCCCAATGGCATTAATTTGATTTTTGAGTGTGTGGGTAAAGATGTTTTTGATACCTGCGTTGATAACTTAGCTGTGGGGGGACGTTTAGTGGTGGTGGGTTTTATCTCTGAATATGCGAAGCAGCCAGAACCAGTTACCCAACCCCGCATTTATCAGCAGTTATTTTGGAAAGGTGCTTCTGTCCGTGGCTTTCTCATGCCTCATTATAGTCAACATTTGGCCGAGGCTAGCGATCGCCTATCAAATCTCTTCTACACAGATAAATTAAAAGTTGCTGTTGACCCGACGCAATTCTTAGGTATAGAGTCCATCTCTTCTGCTGTGGAATATCTACTGAGTGGTCAGAACTGCGGTAAAGTAGTTGTGAAATTTTAGCTATCAATAATTTGCATTTCCTTGGGAATAATCACTTCACGAGATAACATAATGTATCTCCTTAATTAGAGGTGAATATGACAGAAGACACAGCAAACACTTTAAAAATTGCTGAAAAAGCATTTGAACATTTTACCCACGGTTTAGCCACAGGGAACTGGGAAGCGTTTTTAGATATGCTTACAGAAGATTTTACCTTTTGGTTCCCAATGGGCAAATTTCACGGGTTAAATGAGGGCAAAGACCGCGCCAGAGAGTTTTTTCAATATGTTTCGCAATCCTTTAATTCCGGTCTTCAGCTAACTTCTTTAGACTCCGTTACCAGTAATGCCACAACTGTTGTTTTTGAGTTTCGTGATGAGGGACTGTTATTCAATCAGCCTTACAAAAATCGGGTAGCGGTTTCTTTTGATGTGCGTGGAGAGAAAATTTCTGGCTATCGCGAATATTTTGGTAGTGATGGTAAATCTTATTAAGAATTATTCAAATACTACTGTTCTATTAGTATATACCAAAACCCGATTTTGTAAATGCAATCTCACGGCTCTTGCTAATACCACTCGTTCCAAATCTTTACCTTTTCTAACTAAATCATCTATTTCATCGCGGTGACTGACTCGCACCACATCTTGTTCAATAATTGGGCCAGCATCTAAATCAGCAGTAGCATAGTGGGCTGTTGCTCCAATAATTTTCACACCACGTTCAAATGCTCGGTGATAGGGATTTGCACCTACGAAAGCTGGTAAAAATGAATGATGAATATTAATGATTTGGGGAAATTTGTCAATAAAATCTGCACTGACAACTTGCATATATTTCGCCAACACCACCAAATCTATTTGATATTTTTCTAGTAGTTCGAGTTGTTGCGCTTCCTGTTCGGCTTTATTATCCTTAGAGATAGGAATGTGATGGAAATCAATGCCAAATTGCTCTGCTACGTCCTGTAAGTTAGCATGATTACTAATTATTAAAGGAATCTCCGCTGCAAACTCTTTGGCGCGTTGTCTCCAAATTAAATCAAATAAACAATGGTCTTGCCGACTTACCCAAATGGCAATACGTGGTATAGTATCGGAAAAGTGCAGTTGCCATGTAGCATCTAAAGGTTGTGCGATCGCATTAAATGCCGGAGCAATCAATTCTCTTGGCAAATTAAATCCATTTAACTGCCATTCAATCCGAGTCAGGAATAATCCAGCTGCAAAATCTGTATGCTGGTCTGCATGGATAATATTTCCGCCATTAGCATAGATAAAATTGGCAAATTTGGCAACTAATCCTCTACGGTCAGGACAGGAAATGAGCAAAGTGGCGGTGGGATTGGTCATGTAACCAGTTCTTAATCTTTAATTTTTAATTGTTTCATTTTCTGGAATTATTTCAGCCTCACTTGTATCTTCAGGTTGTTGCCATTCTGATAGTTGCCGATTTACGGCATTTGCAAAATTTGTAGATACCAGTAGGACATTTATTGTACCATTTTGTGGAGTTGCAGAATCAGCTTGAGCATACAAAAAAGTACCGTTAAAGTTAGATTTACCCAAAATTAGCTGATGAGTTTTTTGATTTTTTAGGTTAATATTAATAGTTGCCAGTGGTTGATTTAAACCAAATTCTTCTCGTTGATTAGCTGGAGTTGATAAAGTGCGATCGCTTTGACCTTTAACTAACAAATCCGTTAAATAAGCAACGATAGCATCATTTGCTGGTTCTGTTGTCGGAGATGTCAGCAACCACTGAGAAGCTTCTGATTCAGTGTTACGTTGTAAATTCAGGCTGATATCTTTGGTTTTGATTGTTAATGACTGGATATCATTTTCTGTAAAGGAGAAAATTTGCTGTTGTTGTGTCTTGACTTCTTCTCGCTGAGTTTTACCTTGAATTTCATAGAAATAAACAAAACCACCCAAACCCAGCGCTAGCAATATTAAAATTAAAGTTGTTTTTGGTAATTTCATCTTTAAGGAATACTAAGTTCAATGAAAGTAAAAAGTAGATAATTTTACTTTTTACTTTTTACTTTTTACTTTTTAATTATCTCCGTCGCCACCAGATAATCGCCGCAGTTGCTAACCCCATTAGAGGTATTAATAACAAAGACGACAATGTTAGAAGATTCGCTTGTACGATGTTCAAATTAATTCGGCGATTTTTTTCTTCTTTGGGGCGAATTGAAAGGGGTTGTTGGTCTTGTTGACTCAACCAAGTAACTGAGTTGAGAAACACATCTCCATTCAGTTGCTGTTGAAATAAGCCATCAGTGGCAAAATCTGAATCTCCTATGACTACTAACCGTGACTCAATCTGAGGTTCTTCAGGCTTTTCTGCGGTTGTGGGAGTGGGGTTAGTCTCACCTTCGATTGTGGGCGATGGTGTGGGTGAAGCTGAGGGAGTAGAGTTAGTTTCACCTTCGATTGTGGGCGATGGTGTGGGTGAAGGCGTAGGGTTAGTCTCACCTTCGATTGTCGGTGATGGTGTTGGTGTGGGTGAAGCTGAGGGAGTAGAGTTAGTTTCACCTTCGATTGTGGGCGATGGTGTGGGTGAAGGACTGGGGTTAGTTTCACCTTCGATTGTGGGCGATGGTGTGGGTGAAGGCGTGGGGTTAGTTTCACCTTCGATTGTGGGCGATGGTGTGGGTGAAGCTGAGGGTGTGGGGTTAGTTGTGGCTGGGATTGTTTTAGTCAAAGCCACACCCAAAGTCAAAGGACCGGGGTTGTCTGTTTCCGGGTCAAAATCTAATTTTTCGCTTTTCTGGTCACTTTCCGCCCAACTTTGAGGATAAGGTTTAGTTTGCAGTAGAGAAATAGCCTCAATCCCAGCTACGGGATTAATTTCTAAAGGTCTTGCTAATCGATAAAAGGAAATACCATCACCAAACTCTTTTGTAATCGGGTGTTGTCCGTAATTGGTGACCAGGGGAACAGCCGGGCCAAGTCCCACACCTGTCCCAGAAACATCCACGGCTAAACGATTATCCAAGTTAATACCCCACTCTTGTAGCAAGCTGTTGAGATTAGTCTCTGTATTGGGGTCAATCATTAATAGTGCATTCCCACCACCATTGAGATAATCTTGCAAGGCTTTGACTTCGTTATCAAATAATTCGCGTTTGGGGCTAGCTACTACAACAACATCTGCATCTTCTGGAACTTGGGATTTTTCTACTAAGTTCAGTGGTAATGCAATGTAATTTCTATCATCTAAGGACTGAATGGCTTGTGAAATTCCCCCCTCACCAGATGTCATCACTTGTTCGCCATGACCTTGGAGAAAATAAACTGAAGTAGTGGTTGTATTAGTAATTTGTTGCAGACGATTTGTTAATCTAACTTCTGACAAGCGTTCATTGACATTTAAGGTTTGTACTAATTGGCGGTTATCTCCAGATTCCAGGTAAACTTCCCCATAGTTTTTCACAGTAAATTTGTTTGCTAGGGTCGGTTGCGCTTGGGGATCAATATACTCAAACTGAAAATTTGCACTTTGTCGCCGATAGTTTTCTAATAGTTCCCTGTCTTGGGGATTTCTATTAACATCAAATATCCATACTTTCACTGATTGGGGTAAGCTACGTACTAATTCTTTTGATTGAGGGGCTAGGGTAAATAACTGGGCTTCTGTTAAGTCTTGACGCAGGTTGTAGCGAGTACCTAAAAAGTTAATTAAGCCTAAAATTACGAAGACAGCGACGGTTGCAATTAAGGCATTAGTACTAGCTTGAGTAGAACGGCGATTCCACCATTGATTTCGCTGACTTTGCAATACTATCCACAAACCACTGATGACAGTTCCCATAATCAGAAAGACTAAGGGAATAATTCCCCAGTTTCCCGAAACTAATCCAGAGGTTAAGCCCACAGCCAGTAAAAAGGGGCCTAGCCAAAATAAATATTTTCCAAGTTTGTTTGTTTTGATAGTCTTCATGCTATTTGTCATTAGTTAAACAATTTTGGATTTTAGATTGCCGTTAGCGAAGCGTACCCAGCGCAACGAATATTTTAGATTGAAAGTGAAAAAATCCGTTAATCCAAAATCCAAAATCCAAAATTTAAAATCTAAAATTGGTACGGTCATTTAATTAACTACTAACTACCGACGTTGAAAGCGCAGTGCGTCAATTGACTGGGCTGTGAGAAAGATGCCCAAAAAAATGTAACTGGTAAATAAAATCAAGGCGCTGGTATCGAAAATCCCTTGGATCAGGGTATTGTAATGTTTTAATAATGAGAAATGACCTACAATTTCTCCGACTGGCCCACCTATACTTTTGGCAATCACATCAACAAACAATAACAATAAAACGAGGGCGAAGGTGAGGACAGCAGATAAAATTGTGCTGTCGGTGAGGGAGGATATAAACATTCCTAATGATAAAATTGCGGCTGCTAGCAAGATTAAGCCCAAATGTCCCAGTAGGGGAATTGTCGGCGACATGGGAGGATTTGACGCACTGATGGCGATCGCCTGAAATACGAACAAGGGTATAATCAACGTGGTAAAAAATGTCAGCACTCCTAATAATTTACCTACAGCTACCGCCCAGTTAGTGACTGGTGAGGTGGCTAAAAGTTCCAAAGTGCCGCGCTTGCGTTCTTCGGCATAAAGTCCCATTGAGAGAATTGGCAAAATAAATAACAATAGCCAACCTAATCTATCCAAAAATGCCCGCACAAACTCGTAGGGAACATCGATGGGCGGTATTGGTACGCCTAGTTGTTGTCCTTGTAAATCTATTTGGGCGACGGCTGACAAAATTCCATCTGGCCCCAGCAAAATCATCACAAAGAATAATCCACCGATGAACCAAAATACACTAGCGATCGCATAAGCTAACGGCGAGATAAAATAACTCTGTAACTCTCGGCGATAAATGGCAATAATATTACTCAGTACTATACCCATTTATGCGGCTTCTCCTTCGTTGGTTTCTGAGTCTGCAAGGGATTCTAAATTTTTTTCTTCTGTAGTCAATTGCAAAAATACATCTTCTAGGGTAGCGCTGACACGTCGCATTTCATGTAATCCAAATCCGACATTCAGCAAAGTTGCAGCAATATCCTGTCCTGGTTCCATTCCAGGTTGTGATATCACCCGCAGGTAGGCGCGGTTGTCTCTCGATGGGTGATGACTAGAAACAGATTCTACCAGACTCACACCTGGGACATTTTGCAACACTTGTTTTGCTAGACCAGTGTCACCTTCAATTTCTAATTCATATCCTGACCCGCTGGCCAACTGGGTCATCAGATTTTCTGGTGTATTAGTTGCTACTAATTTCCCCTGATTGATAATAGCGACCCGGCTACAAGTCATACTCACCTCTGGCAAAATGTGGGTAGACAAAATAATTGTGTGAGTCCCAGCCAAGCTTTTAATTAAATTGCGGACTTCAATAATTTGTCGGGGGTCAAGTCCGACGGTGGGTTCATCTAAAATAATCGCCGGTGGGTCATGGACGATCGCTTGAGCAATGCCGACTCTTTGGCGATATCCTTTGGATAGTTTGCGAATAATGACTTTACGCTTATCTTCTAAGTTGCAGCGTTCTATGGCTGCTGTTACCTTGTTGGTGCGATCGCCTGCGGAAATACCCTTAATTCGGGCGACAAAATGTAAAAACCCTTCCACGGTCATTTCTGGATATAACGGCGGTGTCTCAGGCAAATAACCAATGCGTTGGCGGACTGCGAGGGAATCATCATTGACATCAAACCCAGCAATTCTCGCTTTTCCCTCTGTGGCTGGAAGATAACCGGCTAAAATCCGCATGGTTGTAGTTTTACCAGCACCATTCGGCCCTAAAAACCCCAAAATTTCCCCAGGTTCGACGCTAAATGTCACATCATTAATAGCTGGGGTAGAACCATAGGTTTTACTGAGATGTTCTACTTCAATCATCTTGATTAGGCGATCGCTCAGATATACAATACTCAATCATCTTAGATCATGGACAGATTTGGACTGGGATAAGGTGCTGTGATTCTCAGATTTCCGGGGGCTGGGATTTTTGGGATGACTAAAAATCAGCAAATTCGCTAAAATATATGAGTAATGCAATACATGGTTGCGGCAGATGCTCAAGGAGCTTTGGCAGTTGCTCAAAGTAGCCATCACTAATTTACCCTTACAAAGCAATGATGGTATATTTAATACAATAAAATATTAAAATCTATGTATTAACTAATGTTGAATAATCCGCAGCCACAGGGAAAATATGATGCAGTCCTTAATGGCGAAAATCAAACCTCAGAATGGTCAGATGTTTTGGGTGGTATTGAAGGTATAAAATTACAGATAAATCATCCTGACCAACGGACAAGAATAGCAGAAATTTTACAGGCTTTGAATTATGTAGAACCAATTTTAGATTTGGCAATTCAATAAGCCCTGCTAAAAGTTATCTTCCCCTAACAACATCTTATACACGATTGGCTTCCGGAGATGGGATGGGCGTTCCGCAGGAAAGCCCCCTCAAGCCGATCGCACTCTAAATCATACAATGGCGATCGCAGGTATTAGAATCGCCACTAGCCAAAGTCTTTGCGTCAGTTTAGGTATAGGATTGATTTTTGCAGCGTTAACCTATATATTGCTTCGCATCTTACGCCGCTAAATTTTCCCTGCATATCAATGCAGTGCGATATCTTCACTATGTCTAATCAACGCAAAATTCAAAGCATCTACACCGATGGCGCTTGTACTGGGAACCCTGGCCCTGGGGGTTGGGGTGTTGTCGCTTATTTCAGTGATGGCAAAATTCACGAAATGGGTGATGCTGCCAGCTATACGACTAATAATAAAATGGAAATGCAAGCGGCGATCGCAGCTTTAAATTTCTTCCACACATCTGGACAAGCTGAACCCATCACTCTCTATACCGATAGCGAATACCTGATTAACTGCGTGACTAAGTGGTTACCAGGATGGAAAAAAAGAGGCTGGAAAAAGGCAGACGGTAAACCTGTCCAGAACCAAGACCTTTTAGAACTTCTCGATCAACTCAATACTTCCCAAGTAAATTGGCAACACGTCCGGGGACATTCTGGTAACATAGGTAACGAGCGTTGTGATGCGATCGCTCGCTCCTATGCAAGCGGTCAAATCCCTTCTCTACAAGAATTATCCGCTACTGATTCCTACAAATCTTTACATTCTTTAAGTGAAGAAAATGTAGAAAAAGTAGCTGATTATGCATCTAATTCTACAATACTTAACAAAAGTACACAAGATGACGGTACTTTTATATCAGATATAAACATTATGGAAACATCCACCGCACAAACTGCGGCCGTAAATGAAGAAAAACTGTCTACAACTAGGGTAAAGCAACTCAAAAACTTGCTGGAAACTCTGCGTATAGCTGACGAAATTTCGGAGAAAGGCTACTTAATTAGTAGTTCGGAACTAGCAGACTTAATGGATGTCCACGCCAGTGCTGTAACTAGTCGGGGAGACGAGTGGCGCTGGCGGAACTGGATTGTATCACGGGTAAGACGTGAAGGAAATCAAATTCTCTGGGAACTAGAAAGAGGCGATCGCCTAGAAACTGAAGACGATTCGTAATTCGTAATTCGTAATTTCCCTTGTAGAGACGCGATAAATCGCGTCTTCCTTCCAGATCAAGCAATCAGTTATACTTCCTTCCGCGCCACTCCTTTGGGGTGTGCAGTGCTGATATAAAGATTCGCAGTACAGCTATGGGATCTGCTAAAGGAGAAAGCCAAAATAACCAGCCACCTTGAGCATTTTTGCGATCGTAGGAAGGTGCGATCGCCAATAGCATAGCAAAACGAATCACCAACAGAAATACATTCAGCCACAACAACAGAGGATGGGAGGAAATCCAAAAGCAACTCAGCACAACCAACAAAGGTAAACCCTGAACTGCTGAGAGTAACCATAAATCCCCCCAAACTTGAGCAGGTGGAGATGCGTCTTTCAAATCCAGACTGCGCCCCCACTCCTTCCAAGTTTCTATCGCGCCTTCATACATCCGCACCTTCAGCACCTTTGCGCCATCCAAAAAGCCCACTTTAAAGCCTTGAGCCGCAATATGTCGCGCTAATGTGACATCATCACAAAAAGAACTCCTCGCACTGTTATAACCACCTACTGCGGCTAAAACCGAACGGCGACACAAAAAGCATTGCCCATTTGCCATTACCCGTTCTGGCTGTTCCGTGGTAATTCCCGCCGGGTCAAAGCGATACAGCAGAGTCATTAATAACGCCGGTTGCAGCCAGCATTCACCGGGATACTGAAGGATAAACTGCGGTGAAAGGGAAACCAAATCATATTCTTGGGCTGCTGCGGTCTTGATCAAACTAGCAACTAGACCAGGGTCTGGTTGGGTATCAGCATCCATCCCCAGAAACCACTGACTGGCTTCGGAACTATGCAAAAAGCCATTATGTAACGCCCAAGGACGACCCACCCAATTAGCAGGTAAGGGGTCATCGGTGATTAAGCGAAAACGGGGGTCTTGTTGCTGTGCAGTTTTGACTAAATCCGGCGTACCATCCTGGGAATTACTATCTACCACAATAATTTCCCGGACTTCGTAACTTTGCCGACTCAAGCCAGATAACAGAGGACTAATGCGAAGCGCCTCGTTCAACGTGGGAACAACAACACTGACAGTACCCAAAAGCTCTGGTGTTGGCTGTTGGGGTTGCAGGGGCGGATGCCTTCTTGGCCCCTTGACCAGACGCGAAAGTAAAATCGCTGTTGCTGGTATTTGAATAAGTAGCAATAGAAAAGTTATGACGCTTTCTACTGTTAAAGCGTTTTCCACAGTAAAAGTATTTTGCAACGAAAATGGTGATTACACAAAAATTCAGTAGGGGACATGGGGTATTAGTTATATTCCTGTCCCCTAATTTTATTTCAAGGCAACTTTGATATTTGCCACTGAAACTGCGTTAGTGGTTGATTCGGCATCAGCTTGGGCAGATACGGCTGATCCTTTTAACCACAGTGCTAGAGAGGGACCTACACCTAGTACAAAGCCTAATCCTACAGGAATGGTGAAACCAGCAGCCAAACTCATCACTGTAGCGAAACCAAAGTTGGCTAAATACACTACTAAGGGTATATTGAGTTGCGATCGCTCAAATTTGATCGGGTTGTTGTTCCATAGCAAAGCAGCCACAGTCATAAACACTGCACCAGTACCCAACCAGCCCACAAAGTTTTGATAAGGCATTCCAAAGAAAGGCCCTGGTTGTTGCCAATACCAGAAGGGCAGAGAAGTTTGACTCATAGCTGGGTCAAGCACAAAATCCCAAGAAGTCAACAGCAAAGAACCCAAACCGATAGCACAGATATGTCGCCACAAGCTAGGTTTTGTATCCACTTCTAAGCCAGCACGCGCCAGCAGGTAAGAAGCACATCCCACATAAAACCATGACAGAGGAATTGTGAACGGCACTAAACCAGCAATTTTATAGCCCAAGCCGCTGAGATAGCTGTAGTGACCGAAAGGAAATCCAGTACTGGTTCCTAGTAGTTCACTCCCCAAAGAAATAAATATTGCGGGTAGCATGAATGCCAAAATTCTACCCAAACCCAAAGTCCGCAAACCATACAAAAATACAGCCGCTGTTCCCAAGATCATATAGACCACACCACCGCCAGCCATACTCCACTGCATAGCGGTTTGTCCAAATTCAGATAAATGGAAGATCACTTCGGCATTAGGTACAACTAGTAGTATGCCGACTAATCCGAATACCATTGAGACGATATGACCAATCAGGCATACGCGCTCCGCAATTACAAGTTGTTTCATCATAAGTCTTTAACAAAATGTGACATTTAGCTACTGGGCTGTTAATAGTTTACAAATGTTTACGCAAATATTTAACTAGTTTGTGCCATTATTCTGGTGCAAGGGGTTTAGTTTTCTTGGCAAGAGCATAACAGCTTATTGATTTCATCAATAAAAATCAGATGATAAACCTATAGTCTAAGCCATTGCAGCCGAAATCCATCTAACTAAATACAGCTTTTTTTAGTAAGCCTTTGTGGTCTCACCTGTAAGCTGACAGATGTTCACCATCCAAAAATATATTTTAGGGGAGAAAATTAAAGTAAAACCAGGGTTTGGCTGACCCTAATACTTGCTAAATAACAGCTTGATCGGCTAATCACTACAGCCCCCCATATCAATTGTGAAAATACTTCCTGGGATTTCCTTAGTGCTGGTACTGTTTAGCTACGGTACATTAGGTTGGGCATTATCCGAGACACAAGCCCCTTTGTATGTGTGGATAACTTTTATACTTGCTGTTTTGCTTTTAGTAAGTACCTTGACTATTCCTTGGTCGGCAATATCAAAATACTCTAGTTTATTAGTGCAATCAAATCTCAGGTCTTTTGCTGTTGCCACTTTTGGCGCATTTTTATTTTTTTTAATGCTGGCTCGGTTCCGACTATTTCTTGATACCTTGCTGATTATTTCTGCTGGTATCTTAGCGAGAATTGACTGTCAAACCGCTGGGTATAAGCAAGGAAAAGCTTTTTTGATGACGTTGATATTTTCATTAGCAGGTTTAGCCTTGGGTAAAGTACTGCACATGGGATTTTACCAACAGTGAAGGGTGGGTTATACCCACCCAACCAAATCTAAACAGCAGCAGCTTCAACAGTCGCAGCAACTGGATAAACACTTACTTTTTTGCGGGATTTGCCTTTTCTTTCAAAGGTGACGACACCTTCAATCAAAGCAAACAGAGTGTCATCGCTGCCAATACCGACGTTGTTACCGGGGTGAACTTTGGTACCACGCTGACGCACGAGAATATTTCCCGCAAGCACAGTTTGACCACCATAGCGTTTTACACCCAGGCGTTGAGCATTAGAGTCGCGACCGTTACGAGTACTACCAGTACCTTTCTTATGAGCCATAATTACCTCTTGTGTTTTTTTTAATTATTATTCAGCAACAGCTTCCACAGGGGCATCATCGATAACGGGAAGTTCAACAGCTACACCGTTTTCGGGACCAAAGACCTCACCATTAAAGTTGATGGAATCAATCATTAGTCTAGTGATTTCCTGGCGATGCCCCCGTTTTTTGCGGGTTTTCTTTTTAGGCTTCATTTTATATACCAGGACTTTGCGGCCTCTAAAGTTCCGCACCACTGTCCCTTCTACAGTCGCCCCTGCTACTAACGGCTGTCCAATGGTGACTTCGCCGTCGTGCTGTACTAGTAATACTGAATCTATTGTAACTTTTTCGTCCGCTTCGATATGGAGCAGTTCAATATCGTAAAAGCGACCTGGCTCAACTTTTAGTTGCTTACCGCCAGTTTCAATAATTGCGTAGGTCATGGAATCGTCCTTGAAGTTGCCGTACAGGTAGCTGGCTTTAAATGCGATTTATCTGGTTTTGATCAATCGCTGTTGCTAGCTTTTGTTATATGTCTACCTGATCCGAGCAGGAATTAGACAGACAATCTGCAATTATACTTGATTCACTGGACTTAAGTCAATATCAAACATATAGCTATTGGGATGCGATCGCCTGAGCCTACTACTGCGAAAGTTCTGGTTTTCAAATTGAGATGAGAAGTTCTATACCTATGAAGATCAGCTTCCTATCCTCAGTTTTCCCAAAACTGCATAAGCTATACGAGTCTGGAATTAAGAATGAATGTTAGGCGATACTGCTATTGATAGGTGGTTCCAAATACTTATGGCTTATGAGTACTGCATTCAGATATTGGCAGCTAGTAACAATTGATGCTGCGGGAAAACGAAAAATCCAGGAAATTACTCCAGCTAAAACATTTTTTGCGGCTCAATTTCCCGAATATACGGCTGAAAATGGAGTACCAGATGCAAAGGTGCAACGAGAACTGCTGCAATTATCTAGAGCTGATACCACTGACAGATCCTATTTAGCAGAACGTTGTCTACTGTGTTTGATCTCCTGGCAAATTGAACAGGTTTGCTGGCAACTAGAAGCCCAATTTGGCAAGGCTCACGGTTTTAATTGTAGTAATTTATTACCTTATGTCTTAGATGACGATGGCAAATTTCCACAAACAGGTAGTTATCAATCCCTGGGGCGAAAAATTTTGTCGAGTTTTGAACCGGAAAAAAGTCATCTGGCAACGTGGATAAATATCAAGGTAAAACAGCATCCAGAACTGAATAAATTTTTGTTGGAGTTGGGACTTTACCGGGTGACTGATTGGGCAATTTTGAATGATACTCTCCCGAAAAAATTACAGCAAATTCTCAGGGATTTTCACTCTTTAACATCTAAAGAGGGGGCAGATTTTTTAGCCCTGTTAAAAAGTTATCAAGAAATTTATAAATCACAAAGATTACAGCAATGCTCTTTAGGTAATAAGGGAATATGTCCTCAACCCACGACTCAACAGCTAGAGCAAATTGCTTTAAGCTTACAAAGTCAAATTGGTCAAAGGCTGGAGAATGAAACTGTAATAACACAATTACAGAGGCTAGCTGCTTATCTGCGAGAATACCGCATTTATAACCAGAGTCGTTGTCTACCAAAAGTTAGAGAATATCCTGTTGATATAGCGGCTGTGGAAAACAATGATGAAAATGAAAATGAGCAAATGGAGTTTCTCCAGTTATATCGTGAGCAATTTTTTGTTTGTTTGGAGCAAGCATTAGATATAGTTGTGAGTTCTTGGGTGAAGAAGCTACAACGGAAGAAGGGGGATAAAGCGCAAATTTTTTTAAAAGCACTCCAACTATTTCATTGTCAACAAATGTCAATGACAGAAATTGCTCAGAGTTTAAGTTTAAGGGCGCAAGATGCAGTAACTCGCTTAATGAAGCTGAAAGAATTTCGCGCTGATGTACAACGAGAATTTGTCAAAATGCTATGCGATCGCGTCACTGATTTAGCAAGGAATTATTCTGATGCAAAATGTTTAAAAAATCTTGATCAACAGTTGGCATCCATACTGCATACACAAAGTTCAATTTTATTTAGAGAGGCAGAAATTAAATCTCGAACAGTCAAAAATAATTTACCCGATAGCCTATTTTCGCAAAAATTGTGTCGTTATTTAGATTCATTGGATGTATAAATATGAATAATTTATCAAGCAACATTCCTCAGCTACAATTAGACTACGAAATTTTCTCTCCAGCCGCAATTAAGCTTTCATCTGATCAAATTGTTCAAGCTGTGGAACTCAGTCATGAAATTTTCCATGTATCGCGAAAATGGCAAACTTATATTAATGGTCTAGCGCTATTCGCTTTTGAAGAATGGCTGAAGGAACGAGTCGATAATTTCACTATTAAACGGGAAAAATGTACAGTTTTACAGCCTGCATTAGCTAACGTGATTCCTGTTGTTGCTAACTTACAAGTAGGTGAATTTAAAATTTGCTTAATTCCCACTGGTAGTCTGGATGATTCCGAAATTGAAATTCCTCAAGTAATCGTAGATTTACAAGAATATATCCCGCATTTTTATGTATTAGTAGAAGTTCTCGAAGAACAATCATCTGCTATAATTTCTGGATTTTTATCCTATCAGGAACTGATGGAAAATCGGACAAAAACTAATTTACAGCCAGAAGCAGACTGGACTTATCAATTACCTTTGCATTGGTTTGATTCTGACGTCAATCATTTATTGTTATATTTGCGTTGTTTAGCGACAGAGGCTATTGCTTTACCAGCAATTCCTGAAAATCGCGCTCAAATTTTATCGACAATGCAAAATAACTTAACAGCATTGTTACCCCAATTGCAATCATCTCAGCGGGAACTATGGGAAGTATTGACTTGGGAACAAGGAACTGCTGTACTTACTAATCCAGAATTACTGCGTTGGATTTATAACTGTCAACAGCAAACACCTAACTTTGCACTCACAAGCAACTTAAAAGATTTATTCAAATTATGCACACAGCCAGCTTTAAATGTGGGACGTTGGTTGTGGGATGAATTGGATGAATTAGCGCAGGAATTGTCCTGGACATTACTACCTAGTTTCACTCCTGCGGTAGCAATGCGAAGTCCGACAGAAGAATTTGAGGAAATTATTCACCAACTGCAACACCGAGGTTTAGAAATTCCCTCTCAGGCGCGGGGTGCTTATCAAGATTTACTTTTAGCCGGAATTCCTTTACGCCTGTATGCTGTGACTTGGCATTTACTATCTGAAAGTGACTCACATTTGTGGACATTGCTGTTAGTTTTAGGTACAACTTCACAGAATACTTTACCTAGCCATTTAAAATTGCGAGTCAGTGACCAAACGAGCGTTTTATTGGAACAGGGGATAAATCAAGAACAGGGTGATAGTTATTTGTTTACTCGTGTTGTTGGTAACTGGGATGAAAAGTTTTTGGTGAGTGTAAGTTTAATGGATGGTGTGGAAATTAGCTTACTGCCATTTACATTTTATCCAGGGCAATCGCTTTAGTTTGTTTGGTTACAGTTTTAGTAACAACTGATTATTTTTTCTGAGTTTGATTGCTAGATTTGGTCAGGTGATCTATTTATCTGTGGTGAATTATGGTTGTGTCGAATTTTTATCTGAAAGTTCAACAATTTGATCAACTTTGTTATTTTGAGTTGTCTTGGGGGCAAGGGCAACAGATTGGGGTGACGCTGAATTATCCTGATGCACTCAATTTAAAATATCAGGAATGGCAACGAATTTATTTACGTTTTTATAATACGGAACTGCGAGGAAGAGTAGCGGAAATTGGTAGTTTGACTGCACCACCTGTTGATTGGCACGCTCGTTTGGTGGAGGCGGAAGCACAACTTTTATATGAGTTTCATCACTGGTTACGTCATGCGGAATTATATGAAATTCGAGCCACCATAGCTCAAGCAACTAAAACTGATCTTTTTCTTACTTGTAATTCTCTCGATTTAGCACGTTTACCTTGGGAGGTTTGGGAAATTGGTACGGAATTTGCGCTCGATTCTACTAAGTTTTGGATTGTTCGCACGCCTTTGAATCGGCGAGGGATAATTGCTGATGTAAAACAAGATCATGCCCCTAGAAAGGCTAGGATTTTAGCGATTTTAGGGGATGAGTCTAATTTAAATTTTGCGGCAGAAAAGCAGGCTATTCGTTCTTTGAATTCTTTGGCGGATGTGACTTTTATTGGTTTGCAATCTCAGTCAAGTATTGCTGAGTTAAAGACTAAAATTGTGCAAGCGATCGCTTCTCCGTCTGGTTGGGACATTTTATTTTTTGCAGGTCATAGTAATGAAACTAATTTAACTGGTGGTGAGTTGGGTATTGCTCCGAATACGTCTTTATTATTAACGGAGATTGAACCTGCATTAACTATTGCTAAAGAAAGAGGATTACAGGTAGCAATTTTTAATTCTTGTAAGGGTTTAAGCATTGCTAATAAACTCATTGATTTGGGTATTAGTCAAGTAGCAGTCATGCGAGAACCAATTCATAACCGCGTAGCTGAGGAATTTTTCTTACGATTTATTCAAGCTTTAGCTGCATATAAAGATGTGCATGAATCATTATTAACGGCTGCAAAACATCTGAAGTTAGAAAAAAATCTCACCTATCCTAGTGCTTATTTAATTCCTTCTTTATTCCGGCATCCAGAAGCCGATTTATTTTGTCTCCAACCATCGGGGATTAAACAATTATCGCAAAATTTAAAACCGACTCGAATTGAAGCGATCGCACTATTATTTATCTTAACCATTAGCTTACTTCTACCCCTACAAAGATGGGGATTACAACGGCGCATACTGGTACAGGCTATATATCGTCAACTGACCAATCAAATTGCCAGGGTTCCCGATTCACCCATCCTGTTGGTGCAAATTGATGAAGCCTCCATTATCAAAGCCAACATCTCTAATCCCAAACCGATGAATCGTCAGTATTTGGCGAGTTTAGTTGATGCCTTAGTGGCTAATAATGCTAGGGTGATTGGTATTGATTATCTATTAGATCGACCCCAAGCACAAGGCGATCGCATCCTCGCTGAATCTATCCAAAATGCTATCTCTGCACCCCAACCGACATGGTTTGTTTTGGCGGCTACTCACAATCTCAAAGGTGAATGGCTACAAGCACTACCTAATATTGTCAGCCTAGACTGGAGTTTGCAAGGTGATATTAAAATTTTGCCTTGGTATATGCAATTGTTTCCGATGGATGATTGGCAATCTCAGCCTTGGCATTTTTCCAGTTTATTAACACTGAGTCATGAATTACAACAAATTCCCAACTCACCCCAGCCGCAATTAGATAGTCAAACGGATTTTCTGCAACAAATCAACGCTTTTCTCAAGGATGGTAACAAAACTCATCAAACAATTGTGTCATTCCCACAATCGCATTTGCAAGCAATTACAGCTTTAAGTTATTGGCTAGATCAAATGTGGATGCACCCGATTATTGACTTTTCCATTCCTCCTCAACAAATATATCGTTCTATTCCGGCTTGGCAATTATTAGAAAATCCAGCCGGTTCCCAAAGTTTACAGCAGCAAATTGTGATGATTGCCGCAGGAGGATACAACGAAGCCGGAATTAGCGAAGATGGCGAGGATAATTTTCACAGAGATTTACCACCTGCGGTTAAATACTGGCGTAATCAGGAAAGTTCTAATCACAAAAATCGGTTAATTACTGGAGGTGAAATTCATGCTTACATGGCACATCATTTACTGACTCGGCGATTAGTTGTGCCGATTCCTGATTTCTGGGTAATTTGCATGGCGATATTACTCAGCAAAAGCCTATATTTATTACCAATAAAAAAGCAGAAATTTGTCCAGCAATGGTTAGTCTTGCCAACTGTAATTACAACAGTTTACGGACTGATTAGCTTACAAATTTATATTTCTACAGCTATACTATTGCCTTGGGTTTTACCCTCTACAACAGTTTGGTTTTACTTTATTCTTGCCAACTTTCACAGGAAAAAAGATGCGTAAACTTTTAGTATCTACTTTAGTTTTATCAGCAGTGGCTTCTACAGCTTTAGCTGTTGTATCTGGGCAATTCGTCCTTGCTGAAAAAACAACAGAACCATCTCTATGGGTGAAGCTTTATCGAAATTTATTTAATAAAAAAGAGCCTCCCGTTGAACCTCGTAACGGTGGTTCTCGTCCTCCTAATTCAGTCTGTATGGTTTCTCCAGATGCGCCACGGGTATATAGGATGGTTTGGAGCGATCGCCCTTTATTTATTTGGCAAGGTTACGCTTCTACGGTAGCAGTTCAGCCGATAAGAAGCAATGCAAATTTATGGATTCAATCAGTCAATCAAACTCAGAATATCACCTATACAGGCGAACCATTAGAGCCTGGTCAAACCTACCAATGGGCAGTTAATTCTAATCAATTTGTGCCATTTCAAATCATGGAGAAGCCACAGCGCGATCGCATCAGTACCGACTTGCACAATATAGAAAAGCAACTCAATGCCATGAGTGCAAATACGGAAGCGATCGCTCTGGCTAAAGCTAATTACTTTATGGAAAATAACTTGTGGTCTGATGTATTACAACAAATCTATTCTGTTCCCAAACCTTCGGCTGAATTGATCGCATTTCGTCAAGATATCGTGCAGAAGTTATGTAATCCAGCTATAGCCAATCCTTCATAAGACCCCACCCCTAGCCCCTCCCCGCAAGCGAGGCTATCGTGTACACAC
>NZ_CAWQOY010000091.1:0-768 GCF_963896525.1 Nodularia sp. LEGE 04288 | reverse complement strand
GCCTGAAGATGAGCTCGCGTCTGATTAGCTAGTAGGTGTGGTAAAGGCGCACCTAGGCGACGATCAGTAGCTGGTCTGAGAGGATGATCAGCCACACTGGGACTGAGACACGGCCCAGACTCCTACGGGAGGCAGCAGTGGGGAATTTTCCGCAATGGGCGAAAGCCTGACGGAGCAATACCGCGTGAGGGAGGAAGGCTCTTGGGTTGTAAACCTCTTTTCTCAGGGAAGAAAAAAATGACGGTACCTGAGGAATAAGCATCGGCTAACTCCGTGCCAGCAGCCGCGGTAATACGGAGGATGCAAGCGTTATCCGGAATGATTGGGCGTAAAGGGTCCGCAGGTGGCTATGTAAGTCTGCTGTTAAAGAACTTAGCTTAACTAGGTAAAAGCAGTGGAAACTACAAGGCTAGAGTGCGTTCGGGGTAGAGGGAATTCCTGGTGTAGCGGTGAAATGCGTAGATATCAGGAAGAACACCAGTGGCGAAGGCGCTCTACTAGGCCGCAACTGACACTGAGGGACGAAAGCTAGGGGAGCGAATGGGATTAGATACCCCAGTAGTCCTAGCCGTAAACGATGGATACTAGGCGTGGCTTGTATCGACCCGAGCCGTGCCGGAGCTAACGCGTTAAGTATCCCGCCTGGGGAGTACGCAGGCAACTGTGAAACTCAAAGGAATTGACGGGGGCCCGCACAAGCGGTGGAGTATGTGGTTTAATTCGATGCAACGCGAAGAACCTTACCAAGACTTGACATGTCGCGAATCT
>NZ_CAWQOY010000090.1:0-1005 GCF_963896525.1 Nodularia sp. LEGE 04288 | reverse complement strand
ACGCCTTATGTGAATTAAGGCAGAGGATGCTGTTCAAAAGTAAGAACGTCAATACCAAAACGAAGACGCAGAAAAATACGTAAAGTATGACTGGTGATTTTAGCAGCAACATGGACGCAGATACCATCAACTTTCTTCCTCAATAGACGCTCCAAATTACGTCCGGTATTTTGCACCTCGTGAAATACCCCTTCAACACGCTCGCGCAGGCGATTGAGCAAACCCTCAAAAGCTTTTGGCTGTTGTTGAAGCTGATTAGCTCGTTTTGGAGTAAAAATTTGATTACCCGTAGTTTTGGCAATATCGCTTTGCCATTCACCACCGATAAATCCTTTATCTGCAAGGATACGGCAGCCACGAACGGAATCTAACACCGATTCTGCGGCTAAACGTTCATCTGTACTGGCTGGCACTAAAGAATAAACCAAGGGAATACCATTGAGAGTGCTGACCAGAACTAACTTGTAGCCAAAGTAATTCATTTTGCGACTGGCACACCAGCCATAATCAGCACTGCCTGTAAATTCACTTTGGCTTTTGTCACGTTTATAGCCAACTACAGGTATTGGTTTTGTATCTAACAACAAGGTACGTTCAAAGATTGCCCCCAAGTCTCGAAGCCAAAAACGTCTTAATTCTTCCAGCATTCCCTCTAATCGTCTGGCTCTGCGGTTGAACTGGCTTTGGTCTAATAGTTTTGGAAACAAACTCAAATAATTTGCCCTCACGAACCCTAAAAACTGCTGTTCTCCTGGGTATGGGAAAAAATCCATTGCTACCAACAGTGTTAACATCTCACTATCCGTAAATTTTGGTGATGGCCCTGGCAATAACGGTACGTTACGATCGCCTTTTTGTTGATACCAGTCATCTATTAGCACAAAAATTGTCGTCAATAGGGTCGAACCGTCTACCATATTCATTAGGAGACCTCAAGCTTTGGTGTCGTTACCTTTATCTTGTGGTTTCCCCTTCTTTTTTGCTACCCCATCTCACATAAGGCGT
>NZ_CAWQOY010000089.1:0-1096 GCF_963896525.1 Nodularia sp. LEGE 04288 | reverse complement strand
GACTTTATTTAGTTAGTGGGGGGTTTACCATCGGTAACCGTGTCACTGAAATCACATCTGAAATCAAGCTGCTGCGGTCTGAGGTGGTCTCGCAGAATGAAATTCAGAATTACCGAATTGAAAAGCTCGAAGGGCTGAGAACTGCTAATAATTAACTCAGGACTCAGGATTTACAATTGGGGATTCTTGTAACCAAGTTTGTGATCTATGCGGAAATTTTATAATATTCTGAAAAAGATCCGCCTCTTCTCAGTTCGCGTGGTACTTAGGGTCGTTAACCGACTTGATGATGATTATTTCAGCGCCAAATTGGTCAGCTGTCATCTCAACGATCATATCTGCTGAAAGACGCGATTCGCTGACAAAATCATCTACACTCAAAGTAAGACTGATTATTTGCAGCTTCTGTTATGTCCTCAATTATCGATTCTTTGCCACCTGCTCTCGCTAAAATCGTCCAGCGCTTTCAACGTGCTACTGAACCGAAGCGGCGCTACGAACAATTAATCTGGTATGCTCAGAAGCTCAAGGATTTCCCAGAAACTGGCAAAGTTCCAGAAAACAAAGTTCCTGGCTGTGTATCTCAAGTTTTTATCACCGCAGCCCTGGATGACGGTAAGGTTGTATATGAAGGTGATTCCGATTCCCAGTTGACCAAAGGATTAGTAGGGCTGTTGATTGAAGGCTTAAATGGACTAACTCCTACGGAAATTGTGCAACTCACCCCAGATTTTATTCAAGAAACGGGTTTAAATGTTAGTCTCACACCTTCCCGTGCTAATGGATTTTATAACATTTTTAAAACCATGCAAAAAAAAGCACTCGAATGTAAGTTAGATTTGCCTAGCTAAATAAACGCCCGATGCTCAATCTGGTCGCATCCTAGCATCTCAAAGCTACATTTCATCTCCCCTCCTCGCTTGCCTACCGTGTACACACAAGTGATCGAATCGCCCCCTAACCCCCAATTCTGGGGGAACAAGAATTTTCAAAGTCCCCCAAAATTGGGGGATTTAGGGGGCAGAACAAGCTCAAATGCAGACAGGTAGGATTTGTGTGTACACCGTAGTCCTCGCTTGCGGGGAGGGGCTGGGGG
>NZ_CAWQOY010000088.1:0-88654 GCF_963896525.1 Nodularia sp. LEGE 04288 | reverse complement strand
GTAAGAATATCACCATCCACATCACTGAAACCTGCTAATAAATCCGCCTGATTAATAATAATGGCAGTATCTTCGGGGGTGTTGCTGAGAGTTGCTGTGGGTGAACCTACAGGAGCATCATTAACAGAAGTGACAGCAAAGGTGTTGCTTTGTCCAGTCAAACTGGTTGTACCATCAGTGACATCGTAGGTGAGGGTGACAGAACCATTAAAGTCGGCGTTGGGAGTGAAGGTATAAGTCCCATTATTGTTGTTAACCAATGTGCCATTATTAGCAGTTAAGTTAGTCACAGCTAGGGGATCTCCATCCACATCACTGAAACCTGCTAATAAATCAGTCTGATTAATAATGATGGCAGTATCTTCGGCGATGTTGCTGAGAGTTGCTGTGGGTGAACCTACAGGGGGTTGGTTGGAGAAATCATCATTAGTGATGGTTCCAGTAACTGCGGTGGCGGTACCAACTGTGTAACCTGTGCCAGAAGTTAAGGTTAAAGCAACAGTTTCATCACTTTCAATGATGGCATCTGCTGTGGGGTCAATGGTAAGAGTTGCCGTAGCAGAATTAGCAGCAAAGGTAATAGTTCCAGTCGTATCTGTGAAAGTGGCTGCACCAATTTGGCTGTAGTCGTTATTGAAGGTGGCTGTACCAGCAACGCTATAATTCACAGTTAAAGCATTGGTGGTGCTTTCTGTACGAGTGAAGGTATAAACTAGGTTGGTTGTGCCATCTTCGTTGACGCTACCTGGAGATAGTGTTAGGGTAATTACAGGAGTAATATTAGCGACAATGTTACCACTGATAGTGTACTGCCCCAAACTGCCGTAATCTGTATAACCATTAACCAGAGGATCTCCTTTACCTACACCATCAATTTCGAGGTAATAGGTTCCAGCTGCTACATTTGTGTCGATATTTGCGAATAGGAAGTCTGTGGGATTGGAGGATACAATGAATGTCCCAAGGGAATCGAATAGCCTCGCTTGAATGTCTAGGTTTGGTCCGCGAGTGAAGGGATTCACGGTTAAGCTAATTGCACCAGCACCGGTGAAAAAACTATAGTAATCGATATCTGTACGACGTTCGATGATGCCATGACCACTCAATGTTGTACCAGAAACATCTAATGCCTTGGCTGTAGCAATTGTATTACCAGTATCATCTGTGCGGTAGCCGAACCCATTTTGGGTCGTAATAACGTTCAATTCATCTTCTTTAATCAATACTGGTTCTGGATTGCCACCTTCATAATAAGCATAATTAGCATACTCGCTGTTGCTCCACTGGCTTAAGTTCTTGGCTTCTCCTCCCCCCATAATTGGTGCCCAGCCAGTATCACCGCTACCTTGTCCTTCGTAATAATTATTCCCTGGTTGTTGGCTTGTTCCATCATGCTCTAGTCCTAGAGTGTGACCTACTTCATGGGAGATAGTCTCAGTCGTAAGTATCTCTTCGCCATCTGTACTCTCACTAAAAATAAAGGCGGGAGTATCACGATAGTCATTGAAAGAGCTAGAGTAGGCGACTCCTATCGTCCCTGCTGATCCGTACCAGTCCAAGCTGCTACCACCAATAACAGCACGTACACCCCAGCGAGTATCGTTAGCATCACTCTTAATCAGATCGTTAATATCTGTTGGGGCTTGGGTTGTGACATTCACATTAAAGGGGCTAAAATCTTCGGCGACACGCTGCCAAATATACTGGATTCTTTCCAGTTCAGCTGGGCTGAATAATGGATCGTTGTCTAGGCTGAAGGAAGGGGTAATAATATCAGCCCCATTATGAAACTGCTCATTCCACTGAGTCCCAGAGGTGGTATGCCCGTTGAAATCTAAATAAATTGTGTGGTTGGCTCCTGCTAGGCTGTTGAGGAGGAAAGTTTGGGATAAATCTAAAGCTCCTGAGACAGGTGCTATTGACTGTTGGGGTGGATTATTGATTCGATTTAGATCAACATCTACACCTTCGTTGATATTCGGCTGCACAGATGTGATTTCTGGTTCAGTTACGTTATTCCCTAGTGCCAACTTAGAACTAGGTGTATCTGTCTGATTCACTTCTGGGAATGCAGCACTTTCGGCTTCTGGTGTGGCAGTTGTCACAAAACGATCTGATAAATTAATTTTATTAGTGCTGGTGGGGTTGCCGATTAGACCGACATAAGCGATGCGATCGCTTGTGCTATCTCTGGTATTCAGACTGCTGTTGCTGTTATGCAGAAGAATCGACTCAACGTTCCAAGTTCTGGTTAGTGATTGATAATTCTGTAAATTATCCAAACTCAGTTGCGTATTACCTAAGTACAAATATTCTGGGGAACCGTGAGAAACGATATGTAACCTGGTAATTTGGGAATTTTGTTGTAAAACTTCCGTAATTTCCTCAATGCCATCTCGATTTGGCGAAAGAACAAATGTTTTTACTCCCTCAAGAACTCCGTTTTGTAGGCTTTTGTAGTTGGGAACGGAGGAATCAATAAAAACAACCGTATCTGTTTTAGAGAACAAAGAGTCATTTAACATTTTTATGATTTTTTCACCTGGTAATAGAATCGAATGTCTTGTTGCATTGAGGCTAGTTTTTACTAGTTCTGATGCAGACAAGTTTAAGCACGACTAACATAGTGACATATTTTACATATAGTTACTACAGTGTTTTCTCGGTTATGAGATTGATGAGCTTCTGAAGCAAGTTTGGTTTCGGGAATTCGGTTGGGTGCGATCGCAATTAGCCCCAACTCTCCTCCCAACTAGCTCAAACACAAATCTTCAATTTCTCAACTAACTGTTCCTGATGCTTTTTCCTCTTCTTCTCAAATGCGCTAAATCAATAAACCAATAAGTTTTCTCCCTAAGAGCCATTTACTGACACTCCGTAAAGCCGACAACATAGCTGCGCTGATCGCGTAGCATTGTACACGAAAGTATTAGTAAATGACTATTAGTTTCCATGAGGAAATAAGATGCCTTTGCCTTGGGCATTCTGCCTGCCTTTTTAGGTAGGTTTAAGTAAAATTTAAAAAGCAGGTTTATTCGCGATCGCTATAATTGTCTGTAGAGGAACTTCGGCAAAATAATTTTGCTGGAATTGTTCTTCGCTGATGGCGGCTAAAAATTTCTCTCCAGCTGTATCAGTAATGCCTTCTGAGTTGGTGCTGGGATTCCAACTAATGTGAAAATCACGGTCTTGTCTTGTGACTGTGAACCCCAAATCTTTTAAAGCTTCAAATCCCCAAAGTAAAGTTTGGTCACGGATGCCGAGTTTTGCTAAAAGTTGCCCGCGGGTAACTGATTGATTTGTCCGACTTAGATATTTAGCAATACCGACCAAAGTCAGCCAAATTTGCTGGGGTGGTTGATGCTGGGGTTTAGACCAGGCGATCGCTAATTGTTGATTATTATAGAGACATCGCCTTAACCATGCACGTAAATCATCCCAGTTGGTAGGACAATCAGCCATTAAAACAGCCGAATGCTGATTAATCAGTTCTGAATATTCTTGATTTCGCCAATCTAATATAATCTGAGTAGAGACGTGATTCATCGCGTCCGAATTACCCACAGCACGAACAGCAATTAATCTAATTTCATAGCGTTTTTTGAAAGTATTGTAATCTAGTTCGGCAATGCAATCACACCTACCTAGAGGCAATTCATCTTTATAGTGTCCCCACCAAATTCCAGGAAACGCGCTTTTAGTAGAATCATCCCGAATATCAAAATCGGTTTTAATGTACTGCACCTTTTTGCCTTTCCAATCCTGCTGATTCCGATGCCAAGAATTTTCAAACCAGCAGTTTTGAATTAACAGTTTTGGCACAGGGTTTCCCATTCCACAAGGTTCCAGCAGTTTGAGTTCCAAAAATAACTCTTTGCCTAAATCTGCAACAGTTACTGTTAAGTCAGCTTGTACAGTGGGCATGAGATTTGTTCCACCCAAAGATTGCCGCAACTGTTGATTAATTGCATCTGTAAATAAAGGGATATTTTCTACTAATAAGCTCAACCCGGCGGCAAAGGGATGTCCACCAAAGCTATGTAACAAATGTGCTTGCTGTTTTACTAATTGGTATAAATCGACAGAATTGACAGAACGGGCAGAACCACGGGCTAAGGAGGGAGTAGGGGTAGTATCTTGTGTTCGTTCTTCTGTACTCAATAAAATAGTGGGACGGCCTGTTTCTTGGGCTATTTGTCCAGCGACTAAACCCAATACTCCAGCTGGCCATTGGGTATCTTCTAAGACGATAACGCTGGTGGTTGATAAGTCTAGCTGAGAAAGTTTTTGTGTAACTTGTGCTTGGACATCTTTTTGTAAAGACTTGCGGCGGGTGTTAGCTAGTTCTGTCACTTCGGCTAGTTGATGACAATGTTTCAGATCCCGGCTAGTTAATAACTCGACGCAGAAACTAGCATCGCCTTGAATGCGACTCACAGCGTTAATCCGTGGCCCTAGACCGAAGGAAATATCTGTGGGGCGATCGCCATTTTTCTGACATAATTCTAATAATCGCCCTACCCCTGGCCGTCGTCTGGTTGTGACTGGCTGCTGAAAGTCGGCTTGCAATCTTTGAATACCTAATTGCGCTAAATACCGACAGTCTCCACTTAACTGCACCAAATCGGCTATTAATCCCACTGCGACTAAATCTAATAAATCGGCTAAGGGATTTTGGGGGACATTCGGTAGGGTTTGATAAAGAGCTTCAATTAATTTAAAAGCTACCGCTACCCCAGAAAGATGAAATAACTGATGTTCCTTTGGTAAATAGCGGGGGTTGATAATGGCTGTAACTGGTGGGCGTTGTTCAGGTAAGGTATGGTGGTCTGTAACTATGACATCTATACCTAACTGTTGGGCATAAACAATTTCATTAATATTTGTACTGCCTGTGTCGCAAGTTACTATTAATTTACAACCTTGTTTTTGTAAATTATCAATTCCTGGATAATTGAGTCCGTGGGATTCTTTGAGGCGATTGGGGATGTAGTAAGTTAACTGGGAATCTTGGTTGAAAAACTGTCCTAAACCATCCCATAAAACAGCCGTGGAGGTAATTCCATCAGCGTCGAAGTCTCCCCAAATGGCGATTTTATCATTGTTATTTCGTGCTTGTTGCAATCTTTCCATCGCTAGCTGCATTTCTTCGCCAAATTCAAAGGGGCTGGCTGGTTGATATGTTTTATAGTCGGTAAAGGCTGCTAATTGTTGTTCGTTTTTAATTCCTCTTTGCCATAATAATTGGGCTGCATACAATCCGCTTGATGCTGGTGTATGCTGTTTGACTATTTGGATGAACCAGTCTGGTGGTTTTTCGGGTGTTGCTATAATCCATTTCATGGAGTTTTTTAAAGCTTAGAAAGGAGGTTGGTTTTGGATTATCGAACCGCCAAGTCGCCAAGTGCGCCAAGAGAGGAGGACGTTTACTATATTTTTTTTATTAGTATTTATTGATCATTTATCTGAATTTCATTTACTAGGGGATTGAGAATTATTTCATTAGCCATTCCTTCAGGTTTACGGGTGCGAATTGCTGGACGGGTTCGCCTGTAACCGGCTCTTTCGGCTTTTTGATGTTCGTAATCAATCAGTCTGCCATAATGTTCATGTTTGCTTAAATTCATTGACAGGAAAATATGCTGGCGGATATTACCAAATCCTTTCCGGTTAAAGAATTTGACGGCTGGATTGTTGGTAGGATCTGTGTCTACTAGCATGAATCGCGCCCCGTCTTCAATCATCCGCGCGATCGCTTTATCAACTAATTTATCTGCTACTCCTCGACGCTGAAATTTCGGATTCACAGCTAGCCATAATATATAACCGTAAGTCCAGGATGCTTTGGTAATAATGGTTCCTAAAATAAACCCTGCTAATTCTCCGTCTGTTTCTGCAACCAGACAATATTCTGGATCTGTATTGTACAGTCCAATTACTTCCCATTCGTCCCAGGTGCGATATAAATAAGGATATAAATCGCTAGTAAATAGCTGTTCACCTAAGTGGTAAACTGGTGAAATATCGTCTATCCCTAATTCACGAACATAAATCAAATCAGTTTCATCAAAGCTTTTCATATAATTCTCTAGAATTCAGAGAGCTACTTCTTGAATATTGGCAAGATTTGGTAAATAATTCTGCTGATTTTCTGTGCTGGATTGCGTGCGATTGCAACGTGTGGCAAAATGACAATAATTACAATCTTGACTATTTTCCGGAACTTGAGGAAATCGTTGATCTATTTGGTAGTCTTCCAACCAGTTCGTTAATTTATTCAACAGTTGATTAAGTTTCTTAGCTGTTTGCTGATGCTGGGTAGAATTGTAATTAAATGTAATATTTTGCGGTTGACCTTCAGACTGGACAAACCAGTAAGTCATAGAAATATTTTTGGGCAAATAGTCGCTAGTTTCAGCTAATACATACAAATAAAGACGTGTTTGCCAATTCTGTTCTAACTTGCGTTTATTTTGGGGTTTAGGATAAGTTTTCCAGTCGAGAATTTGGGCTTTTTGACTATCTCCTATGAATAAATCATAAACAACTGTCAGCAAATAGTCTTGAACTTGCAGGATGCGGTAATGTTCGCTTTCACGGAAAGTTTGGGAGTCGATTGGCGTTAAAATCTCTGGTGCTGCATTGGTAAAACCTGACATCCAGCTTTGCAGTTGAGTATCCACTTCCAGAAAACTACCAATTGGTAAACCCATTTCTCGCTGTTGCATTAGCAAGTGAAACTGACTACCCAAAGTCTGGTGTTCTTCGTGTTCGGGATTTAAAGGCGTGTTGAGTTGCTCTAAGTAGGTGTGTTGGAATTTACGCGGACAAGCTTCTAGTAAGTTGAGATGTCCCTGAGATAGGCGTAATAGTGGAGTTGTTTCTGACAGCATTCTTTTATTTTAGAAGCGATCGCTCACGGAAGAAGCAGGGGAGCAGGGAGCAGGGAGCATGGGGGATTTGGAACTCCCCAGATCAAAGGGTTTCAAGGCTCTAAATTTATTTATGCGTCTGCTGTTCGCCTGACTACCTAAAGGTAAAAAATAAAAGGCGGAAGGATGAATTTTGCCTTTTCCTTCATCCCTCTACCTTTTTATATACCTGATGCTTATTTAATGTTAGCCCGTGCATCCCTGACTGCGGCAAAGAAAAATAATCCTGTGAGGGGAATGCTCAATCCGAGGATAATTGCAGTCACCTGAACGCCCAAATCTGGTTGTCCAGAAGTAAGTTCAAATACTGAACCGACGGCGGCGATCGCTGTTACGCAAGAACCACCCAGAAATAAACCGCTTTTTGGAGTTAAATACACTATTAGTTCCCTATGCTACTGGTTTCACGGCTTGATACGAGAAGCCATTTTTAGATAACTCCTGAGCCAAGGTCAAGGAATTATCCACACGATCTACAAATACCACGCCTTTGAGGTGATCCATTTCGTGCTGAATGCAGCGCGCGAGTAAGTCGTTAGCTTTGAGGGATTTGGGACGGCCGTATTCATCTTTATAGGCAATTTCTACGCCTTCGGGACGCTTTACGTCTAAATAAACGTTGGGAATGCTCAAACACCCTTCTTGGGCAACGCAGACTTCCTTACTCACCTGTTTAATGGTGGGGTTAATCAATACCAGTGGCGGATGATCTGGGTTATCTGGTTCGCAATCGATCACAATCAGTTGTTTATGAATTCCCACTTGAGGCGCAGCCAAACCAATGCCATCGCTACTGTACATAGTTTGCAGCATTTCCCGTGCCAATTGACGGATTTCATCGTCTATTTTAGTAATCCGCTTGGCATCTTGACGCAACACGCGATCGCCTAGATAGTGAAGTGTCAAGGGCGGATTTTTTAACTTTTTTTTCTCGACAGCAATTTCAGAGGGCATGATGATCAATGACTAAGTTGTGAAAATTCCTACTATTTCAATTCTATCAATCTCCCATAGACCCCTGTTGAGATGCAAAAATTCACCTGAGATATATTTTTTCATGGAGAAATAGATCACGATTATTAGGAAAATTTAGATTTTGGGGTGGTGTGTGTTTAAATTTCTGACAAAACTTGACTATCTGCTCAAAGAAACTTTCCTCGGTTTGCTGCGAGGCGGTTGGATGAATTGGGCGGCTATCAGTACCGTCACAGTGTTACTATTTCTATTTGGCTTGAGTCTGCAAACTTCTTGGCAAGTAGAAAAACTGCTGAATCAGTTCGGTAGCCAGTTAGAAGTTTCAGTTTATCTCGATCCAGATACACCAGCCCGCAGTATTGAGACATTTATAGCGCAAATGCCCGATGTAGTAGGGTTGCAAACTATTACTAAAGAACAAGCTTGGAAGAAGTTAGTCCAGGAATTAGGCATTTCCAATATTGATGGTGCTACCCAAGAGTTAGGGGATAATCCTCTGGTGGATGAGATTAAGGTCAAAGCTCGGAATTCGGAAGCTGTCCCCAATTTAGCTACCGAACTGGTTAAAATACAGGGTGTGGAAACTGTGCAGTATATAGATGAAGCAGTTAAACGCATTGCCCAGTTGCACCGGGGTTTAAACTGGATTACTTTAACAATTACTATTATTCTGACTTTAACGGCGATCGCAGTCACTACTACCACCATTCGCCTGATTGTCATGGCGCGACGGCGAGAAATTGAAATTATGCAACTGGTAGGTGCGACATCTGCTTGGATTTATCTGCCGTTTATTTTACAGGGAATTACCTTCGGTTTAGTTGGTGGTGCGATCGCTTGGAGTTTCATTTCTTTAATCCAACAGTTTATCAGCCGGACTTTAGCGAATCAACCAGATTTTATCCAATTTATTACCAACGGTTTACAACTTAGTACCGCACAGCTTTTACTATTGCCTTTAATTCTGTTAAGTTTTGGTGCAGTGGTAGGATTAATGGGCAGCTTGTTTGCTGTGCGGCGGTTTGCGAAGAATTAAAATTACAGCAATCAGGACTGGATTTATGGCAACTCAGTGGGAATCTTTACTACAAAATCTCGGTGAATGGCAAGGTTCATTTACCCGATTCTCACCCCAAGGCGCACTTTTAGAAGATATCAAAAGTGTGGTGTCTTTGTCAGGGTTAAATAATAATCAGACTATCCGCCAAATTGTCAGCCGCCAAGGGCAAGAAGATTTAGTCTTAGAATACAGTTCTCTGGCGAAGACTACGCTGTTTTTTGCCAATGGTGCTTTTTCCCAAGGTTCAATTCAGTTAGCACCGTTTACAGAATTTGGGGCGGAACTCGGTTTGATTCATGAAAATCGCCGCTTACGTCTGGTGCAACTATTTGATAAAACTGGTCAGTTAGATAAAATAACTCTGATTCGGGAATATTTAGCTGGGACTGAACCAGTAGAACGCCCATCGTTACAGATAGATGAATTATTGGGAGAATGGCAAGGTGAAGCTGTAACGATATATCCAGATTGGCGATCGCCAGATCATTACTCTACCAATTTAAAATTACAATTAGATAATACTGGGCGATTAATTCAAAGTTTAACTTTTGGCGATCGCACAATTACGTCAACTGGTACTATCCAAGGTTCTACTATTAACTTTGATCAAAATCCTCAAAAACAGGTACAAGTATTACTCCTCCCTGATGGCGCTTCTGTCACATCTCCGTTACAGGTGCAGTTGCGTCAACCTTTATTTTTAGAAGTCGGTTGGTTAATTCAGCCTAACCTGCGCCAACGCATGATTCGCAGCTACAACGATAAAGGCGAATGGGTGAGTTTGACATTAGTTACAGAAGAAAAAGTGGGCGTTGCTGATTGAAAATATGAATTAGGCTCACGCAAAGGCGCAAAGGCGCAAAGGTAGGAATAAAAATTAAGGTAATTTTGGCATTTCATACTTTAGTTCAGCAACGCCAAAAAGTGTAACTTATAGCTTCTCTAAGTCGTCTAAAGTTAGTGGTGCTTGGGCGCTATGGCGCACGTACAAAATATAAACTGTCGTATCTCGAATCGTAAACAACAATCGGTAGATGTTTTTGGATTTTCCGTACAGAAGCTGGCGGACTTCCTCTGGAAAAATCTCGTTTTCAACTGCTAAGTTACAGCGTCGCGGTTTCTCTTGTAGGGTAGCAATAGCATTCATCAATGCTCGAAACCAATGATCAGCAAATTCAGGATTACGCTCTCGATACCAGCCATAGGCTTGCTCAATCTGAGCTTCTGCAATGAAAGTAATCTCAACCTGAAATGTCATACTTTTGCTGCATTTCTTGAACAAAATCTCCAATGGGGCGAGTTTGACCAGCGTTGAGTTCCTCAAAACCTTGCTGAATACCCGCAATTGTCTCCAACTGATCAATCAATTGACGTAGTTTGCTAGAATCAATTTTACTAGGATCAAGAAAGGTAACGAGAACTTGAGTGCGATCGCTCAAGTCTTGGGGTAACTCAGTAAGTTGAATTTGCCCATTTTGATAAATGCCTTCGATGGTTTTTAGCATGAGTTGTTATGGGGTTGCTAATTCTCTCCATTCTAGTTGCTGCAAGAATTTATTCACCAGCGCTGCTAATCGCCACGGATTTCAACTAATGGTTCGCTTGTTTGCAAAATTTCTAGTGCTGCTTTGAGATCATCTGCCTCAAGATCAGGCATTTCTTCCAGTATCTGTTCGGCACTCAGTCCAGCCGCAAACAAGTCGATTACATCTGACACCCGAATTCTCATCCCCCGGATACAGGGACGACCACCACATTGATTGGGACTAACTGTAATTCTTTCAAGTAAGTTTGACATCCGGTTTTGCTGTTAATAGACTTCATCGTGTGTTCCAATGTCAAGCAGAACAATCACTTCACTATTTGTTTCCGTATCTTGTTCAATAGAGAAGACAATACGACAATCATAGCCGCAAGAGCAGGACTGAAAAGCATCAAGCTTCCCGCTCAATTTATGAGTGCCTAGTTTTGGAGCAAATACATCTGCCTCCATTTGTTGAAGAGTTTCTTCAATGCGTTGCTGGAGGTCAGCATTTCGCTTCACAAACTTGCGGAATGCCCTTTTGAATTTTGGGGTCAAAACCAACGCTCTCATGCGTCTGGCTCTTGCAAAGAATGGCGTAATGCAGTAACCACATCCTCTGCTGACTGGGGTTGAAATTTGTCTGCATGGAAATCAGCCAAGGTTTGTTGAGCATCAGCAGCAATTTCTGCCCGACGACTTTCATGGTGGCGGTTTTGCAGAATTTTGATCAGCATTTCCTGCTGTTCGTAGGGTAATTGTAAAGCGGTTTCTAGCACTTGGTCGAGGGTATTCATCTGATTTGCCTATGACCTCTGAAATAGAAAAAGATTAAGAATTTAAGTAAATTGTATCGCTATCATTAAGTTCAAGGAAAATCTCAATCTTTACATTAAATTACAACTACGTTGCAACGCTTTTTGAAGTAAAGCTTGATACTCTTCATCCCTAATACCATAAGCGCCAAATCTTTCTAAATGGGGATTCATCATTTGAGCATCAAACAGTACAAATTGCTTTTGGCGTAATCTTTCCACCAACTTAACCATAGCTACCTTTGAGCCTTCAGTAATGCGGTAAAACATCGACTCACCAATGAACGCACCGCCAATTACCAGCCCTAAAATCCCCCCAGCCAGTTCATCACCCTGCCAAGTTTCAAAACTATAAGCGTAACCATTCTGGTAAAGTAACCAGTAAATCTCTTGTAATTCTCGTGAAATCCAAGTAGTTTCGCGATTAGCACATCCAGCCACCACACCCTGAAAGTCACGATTAATCGCCACAGTAAAACGCTCTTGATTGAGAACACGCTGTAACGACTTCGGGTAGTGAAATCGCTCATCCAAAGGAATTAAAGTGCGATCGCGACTTCCGTACCATCCCAGGCCTGTATGATCATCAGCCATGAGAAAATAACCTTGAGCATAACCCCGAATAATAGCAGCGACATCATATTGCATAATTCAGCAAAATCCCAAAACCCTGAGAAAAACATCCTCAGCGTACCTTTGCGTTTCCCTCAGCGTACCTTTGCGTTTAAAAAAAGATGACCGAAGCAATTCCACCCATCACCTTACCACCCTCCAACAACCCTGATCTAGAAGGACAATGGTTGCAAGACCGATTATTACGGTGGCTAGACACAGAATTTTTACCCGAAATAGTCAATCAAAAAATCGCCCAACGTGCGGCGCAAATATTTGTCCGACAACGCATGGAAGGAGAAAACGACCTGGGATCTCTAGTTATAGCCATTGTCACAGAGATGCAGGCATTTGATTTTTCTAAAAGTTTTTATGGAGAGTTTGCGATCGCCAACGCCGTCAGCGATCTACTCTTAGACAGTCTAGGCATAGACCGTTGCTGTGGAGAATAGCTTTGCTGTGGTCATTAGTTCTTTGTCCAAACTAATGACCAACGACTACCAGCTAGACTTAACCACGCCAGGTAAAAGACCTTGATGCGCCCATTCCCGTAGCACGTTCCGAGATAGCCCAAAGTCACTGTAGACACCTCTAGGACGACCAGTTACCCAGCAGCGATTGCGGTGACGAGTCGGCGCACTATTGCGGGGTAGCTGTTGAATTTTCCGGTGAACTTCCAACTTATCCAAGGGAGATACAGCGTTTTTGAATTCTTCCAACAGCGCTTCTCGCTTGTCAGCATACTTTTCTACTAACTTGGCGCGTTTTTTTTCGCGCTCAATCATACTCTTTTTTGCCATAAACTCTCTAACAGATTTAAAGACAGCATTTTCTATCTTACCGTGTCGCCATCAATTATAGGGATATTTTATTTCCCTTGTCCTGCTCACAATGTTTTCCCAGCCGTGGGGCATAAATCACTCAGATCACAAGCCTCACAGACAGGAGAACGAGCCTTACAAACAGCACGGCCGTGATAAATCAACCGAATTGACCAATTTTCCCAATCTGGTTGGGGTAACAACTTGATTAAATCTTTCTCAATCCGAATTGGATCAGGAAATTTAGTTAAACCCAAGCGTTGGCTCAAACGCTTAACGTGAGTATCTACCGTCACCCCAGCATTAATACCATAAGCATGAGCTAGAACGACATTGCCAGTTTTGCGCGCCACACCTGGAAGCAGCAACAATTGCTCCATTTGGTTGGGAACTACAGAGTCAAAATCGCTGACAATCATCCGACAAGCCCCTTGAATATTCTTCGCCTTATTGCGATAAAAACCCGTAGAACGCACCAAATTTTCTAACTCTTCTAAGTCAGCATTAGCTAAACTAGCCGCATCAGGAAACCGCTCAAATAAAGCTGGTGTGACTTTATTGACTCGCTCATCTGTACACTGGGCGGAGAGAATAGTTGCTACGAGCAATTGGACTGGCGTTGAGTAATTCAAAGAGCAAGTTGCATCTGGATAAAGACTCTGCAAACGGGCGAGAATTTCTAAAGCCCGTTGCTTCTGAGAGGACGATTTTCGGATCACACTCACTGGAATAATTTTTGCACCCAATCTAACTGAGAAGTTAACTGACTCGTTTCTTTGACAATCAGAAAAATGCCTAGTCCTAAAAGTAGCACTAAGCCAGTTTGCATCACACCTTCTTGAATCCGGTTAGGTAATGGTTTACCACGGACAGCTTCAATCAACAGAAATGCCAGTTGTCCGCCGTCTAAAGCTGGTAAAGGCAAGATATTGATAATTGCCAAGTTAATGCTAATTAAAGCGGCAAAGAAGAACAGACCACCTGTATCATTTTGGGCAATATTGGAACCAATTTGCACAATTTTAATCGGTCCGGCTACCTGACTCGCAGTTTCGCCGAAATTAGTGATTAATTGCCCAAACCCTTTAAATGTTAGGGTGACAAGTCGCTGAAATTCGGTAGCCCCAATATTAAAGGCTGTTCCCAGATTATTCACAGGACGGCGGACAACTTCACCATTGGGAGCAAGTCCGATACCAATACTACCTCCACCTGCTTTCTCTTCAGGAATTACATTGACTGACAGCCTTTGGTCGCCACGGGCAATTTCTAGTTGCACAGACTGACCTGGACTATTTTTAATGATGTCTCTGAAAGCTTCAATTTCTTGCAGTGCTGTACCAAATTCTCTTTGATCAGCTGATAAGATGACATCTCCTGGTTTTATTCCTGCTTCGGTAGCTACAGAACTAACTTCTGGTGCTAGCTGTTGAATTAAAACTCCTGGTGCGCTGGCTTGTCCTATACCGATGAGACTCACCTGAGTTACCAAGAGGAAATAGGCAAAGATTAAGTTTGCAATGACTCCGGCGCTGATCACGATCGCCCGGTCGAAAATGGGACGGTTACGCAGCAAATTTGGGTCATTGGGGGGAATATCGCTATCTGGGTCATCATCGGGAAAGCCGACAAAACCGCCCAACGGAAAGGCGCGGATAGCATATTCGGTTTGTGGTCCTTGGTATTTCCAAAGAACTGGGCCGAATCCTAAAGAAAAGCGGTTAACGAGAATACCTTGTGAACGAGCTGCGGTGAAGTGTCCCAACTCGTGTACCAAGATCAGAACAGCCAAGACTGCGATCGCTGCTAAAATTGACATAGAGCAAATTAGTCAAAAAATTCGGATATTATTCTTATTGTAATAGTTAAGGAATGGCTAAAGAGTCTTAACCTATGCGCCGGGTTCAGGCAATAGCTGGATTGAGTCAAGCGATCGCTACGACGAGCAACACCTAAGCACTATCCGTTTCCTGTTTGCAATTCAGCTATTTTTCAGCAACAAACTCATCTACTGTCAATCCAGCAGTACGAATTAGACTACGCAAAGTTCCTTTTGCCACTTCATGATGGTCTGGAACCGAAAGTGTTACAGCCTCTCCATCTTTAACCATAATGATATGACTGCCAGTTTGACGAACAACCTGCCAACCAAAGGATTCAAAGACACGCACAACCTCACGCCCACTTAAAACTGGAATAGCAGATCCCATAACTATGCCACTACTTCAATTTGATGAGTCTCTATGGTGAGTGGCATACCTCGTTCTGCACGAACTTGAAGACAAGCGGCGATCGCATCCTCAATGTTGTTCAAGGCTTCTTCCCGCGTTTGACCTTGACTGACACACCCAGGAATACTTGGACATTCTACAATCCAAATACCGTCTTCATCTCGATCAAGTGTGACATTAAACTTCATGGTTAGGCTGGAGGGATATGATATTTAATCATACTTTACTTCAGACATTCCCACTCTTCTTCGTTAACAATAGGACTGATAATATCGCCCAAGGTTTTGCCCTTACCAGCAATAGAGGCTGGGGGAGTTCGTCGTTTTGTCGATGGGAAAGTTTCTTCTAGAATAGTGACAATCACACGAGCAGCATTAACTTGGGGCTGTTCCGATACCCATGTTACTTGACCGTTTTCATAAATAGCTTCATAACTTTTTAGCATGGTAATCCAGGTGTCATTTACCTTTGCGCTCTCTCATTATAATTTAGGAGAACTGACAAATTAGCATTTGTGCAATGTCTACGACGAGCAACACCTAAGCACTAACCCACTACTCGAATTTCTATTCCCACACTCAGGCTACCCCATAAGCGATCAGTGGTGAGAACAGGTTGGTTAAGAAAAATACCTAATGCCAGACAAGCGCGATCGCCAAATGAAAGTCCGATTGATTTAGTAGCTGGACGCATCATTCCAGCCTTCAATGCTTGTTCTTCATTAAAAGGAATAACTTCAAGATTTAGATTGCCAAGAATTTGCCTAATATCTTCTGCCGGGATTCCTGCTTCTGCTAACTTGGCTATAACCTCGGATAAGTGGACAGCACTAATAGCTGCATTGCCAATGAACTGCGAAATTTCTTCGCTACCAGTTTCTTGATTGAGCAAAGCTAAAACAGCAGATGCATCCATGACAACCTCACTCACTCAAAGCCTCCAATCTTCGCTCCTGAATCAACTCTTCAGAAAGTTTTTTATTAGCAGGAATATATTGCCTGAAAAGATTTTGAGCATTTTTGACAGATATTTGAACTCGCTCATCGATTGGTTTTTCCTCTAGCACAAGCACAGCATTATATTCACCCACTGGCATATCTACTGGAGAATTGACTAACAATTTGCCATCGCTGGTTATGGTGACAATTATTTCTAATGTTTTCATAGTGAACTTATCTAGTTAGTCAGCCTAATAATTATATAAAAAATACCATGCCGCCTCAAGTTCTGTGCTTTAGCGATCGCACTATCCCAGAGAAAATCCCAACTCACCACTCTAACACTGGATCACACTCCTCAATCGGCGTTCCTTGTTAAGGAATGGCTAAAGAGTCTTAACCCATGCGCCGCTAGTTTCACTTGAAGGGAATATACTCAACGGCATTGATCCATTCCTCAATATCTGAAGCCTTTGCTATCAATTCTAAATCTTTAACGAATTGACCAATTGTGCCACCCAGTTGATGTCCAAAAATTAATCCTGAAAACTGTTTTCCTGCTATTTGCCAAGTTTCAGCTAAGACCCGAAAACGGATGTCTTGGGTAAATAGGACTAGTTTAAGTTCAGTCACTCTCTCTAATAATTTATCATCAGGGAGTTCTTGCGTATCATCGTCCAAAGCGGTTAAAACATCTATACCCCGACGACGCAATTGTGATGTGATAGCTTCAGGGACATGAACATCCATATATAGAGAAATAGGCACTTACAGCAGTCCTTTTGCTTTCATTCTGCTGTAAAAAGGGGATTGTACTGATGGGTTCTTGGTTTCTTGAACTTGTTCCCATTCTTCCCTAATTTCTTGGTCAACCTCTTCTTGGTGGTCAAAATAATAACCCATAGCCGCATGAGCTTCAGCGTGGCTTAAATAAGGATGTTGGCGACACATTTCTTCTACTGACCAACCATAGGCAAGATAGTCCATAACGATTTGCGCTACTCTAATCCGAGGAAAACGCTGTAATCTTGCCGGCTGATGCTCATTTTTTTCGATATGTGGATAACTCAGAGCTAACATATTATTTCATCTAGCTAAGTTGCCATATTTTTATAGTATAGGCTTGACTGCCTAAATCTCGTAATTTTTTAGCATGGTAATCCAGGTGTCATTTACCTTTGCGTTCTCTCATTATAGTTTGGCAGGACTAACAAGTTAGCACTGGTGCGATCGCTACGACTGGCTACGCACTGCTCCATCTACTCTATATAGTCCAATTTTCTGTTACTAAACCTGGAATTTTGCCGAAGTCACCAATATTTCGGGTCAATAATACTAAATTACGAGATATAGCGATCGCGGCAATTCTTAAATCCATCGTAGCAATTCTAACTTTTTGTTCTCGCAATTCCTCAAATACTGCGATCGCCCCAGCATCAAATGGTAAGATGGGAGCAGTTGCAAAACTTTCTAGAATCTCTAATAAAAGTGTATATCCGCGAGTAATATCCCGATTTGTCTGGGAACGATTGATGAAATTATGAGCACCAAGGACTTGCTCATGAAAACTAACCACCGATAAAGCAAAATCAGTGATTGGGTGTTGAGCCATCCTCAAGGTTAATCGACTAAACTCTGAACTAGAACGACGCTGTAAAAAACTGATGTGATCGGTATCAAGCAGATATTTCACCCTTAATCGTCATCCTCATTAACAGGTTTATCAGACTGACGAAAAGCACGTCCATATTCTAAAGCTTCCAGAAAAGCCTCCTCATCAGATACAGAACCAATGAGTTTTTCTAGCCAGTTCTCAGATATAGGCTTACTTTCAAGTTTATGCTGGAGGTCAAAAACCGCTTGTTCAAGAGTATTTAAACGTCGTTCAAGAGTTGCTTCGTCTAACATGGCTTCTCCTTTAATACATTGGTAATCCAGGTGTCATTTACCTTTACGCTCTCTCATTATAGTTTTGCAGGAGTAACAAGTTAGCACTGGTGCGATCGCTACGACTGTCTACACCTACGCACTTTCAATGTCTGGTAGTTTGTGACCGTATTTCTCGGCTGTTTCCAACCATAATTTTCTCGCAATTATCAATTTTTGTAACGTTTCTTCTAAAGTTTCACCTTGTGTTAAACATCCGCGTAAAGCTGGAATTTCAGCCACAAAACCACCTTCATCACAATTAAATATTCAGATGCTTTCATTATTTTAGCAATGTCATTTTTGGGATTATTTAATCCGAGATGAACAAGATTTTATGGTACAGTGTGATTACATCCATTATCATCCTTTCAAACATTGATTATCTGTAAATCCGCAAGATTGGCAGTTTTCAAGTATTCATAGATTTATTGAATAGGGAGTTTATCCTCCGAATTATGGAGTTGATGTAATTCTCGATATACAATCAAGCGATTTGTACGATTTCTAAATTCGTAGGGTGTGTTAGCGATAGCGTAACGCACCGATTAAATATCAATAAAAGATGGTGCGTTACATTTCATTAACGCACCCTACAAGATGAGCTTCATGAATTTTTTGTTTTTCTTCTAGATACATACCATATCCGAAACCTATACTCAGCATGATATAACTCAACTGCAAACAAGAACCAAATTAAAAACATAGCACTTATAATATCTGATGCTTCATAACCTTTTTTCATCAAAGTGCCTATAATTAATTCACTCTTGGGAATTAGTGCAAGAAATGGTACATACGTTATTGCAGCAGGTAAAGTAGCGAATACAGAAATAACAAAACCTAAAATAATTGTTTGCCAATTTCTAAACTTAAGCCATTGAGGAGGATTACTCCAAAATATTTTCAGCAATAGTAAATATAATCCTATCAAACTTAGATATATAACTAAAGATAATAATAAAAATAATAAAACAGGAAATAGAAGAAAGTAAGAGTCTGGAACTTGATTAACTAAAAGTTTTAAATATAAAAATAGAAAGTGATATATTTCAACAATTCCTACAATGGCTCCCATAAATGTTGGGATAGAAAGACCTAAAGCTCTCCAAATACATATTCCAATAATTTTAAGCTCACGACCAAAAAATATCCAGTAACTAATATAAAATACTGCAATTACAATCAGGTTTATAATAGACATTTAGTTACTCCTGTATATACTTTTTTAAAAATTAAGTATTGATAAAAGTAGCTATGTCAGTCAATTACAGCTTCATCAATAATTAATTTATCATACATACTATAAATTCAGTATGCTTTAAGTAAATTTACTGTAGAGACGCACCCTAAACGCCTCTACAAAAATCTAAACTACAAAACCTCCCTATCCAAATAAGGTTGCAACACCTCCGGTATTTTAACCGTCCCATCTGGTTGCTGATAATTCTCCAAAATCGCCGCCATAGTTCTGCCCACAGCTAAACCAGAACCGTTTAAAGTATGGACAAACTGCGTCCCCTTCTTACCAGCTTCCTTAAAGCGAATATCCGCCCGACGTGCTTGGAAATCAACACAATTAGAACAACTGGAAATTTCTCGATACTTCCCAGAAGAAGGCAACCATACTTCTAAATCATAAGTTTTCGTTGCCCCAAAACCTAAATCAGCAGTACATAAATTAATTACCCGATAAGGTAACTTTAAAGCTTGTAAAATTGCTTCGGCATTGACTACCAATTTTTCTAATTCATCAAAAGAAGAACTGGGATGAACAACTTTCACCAACTCAACTTTATTGAATTGATGCAGACGAATTAAACCCCGCATATCTCGCCCATAACTTCCCGCTTCTCGACGAAAACAGGGAGTATAAGCACAGTGATAAATTGGTAACTCTTCCGCAGCTAAAATTTCTCCCCGGTAAAGGTTAGTTACGGGAACTTCTGCTGTGGGTATCAACCACAATTCATCATCAGCACATTTAAAACTTTCTTCCGCAAACTTCGGTAACTGACCGGTTCCGGTTAAAGCATCAGTATTGACTAACAAAGGCGGACTAACTTCTACATAGCCGGCTTCGGTTTGCGTCTTCAGCATAAACTGAATTAATGCCCTTTCTAAAGCCGCACCCGCACCAACGAGAGTCACAAATCGACTTTGGGCAACTTTCACAGCTCGCTCAAAGTTGAGAATCCCCATTTTTTCGCCGATTTCCCAATGGGGAATAATCTTCGGGTTTTGCGGGAGATATTCATCACCCCAGCGTCGCACCTCTTGATTATCATTTTCACTTGTGCCTAGAGGTGTGAACTCACTGGGTAAATTAGGAAGTGCTAACACCAGGTGCTCAATTTCGGCTTTGATGATTTTTTCTTGGGGTTCCAGTTCACTTAATTCAGCTTTAACAGAGTTACCTTCGTCCCGCAAGGCTTGAATTTCTGGAGATTGAGAATCAGTACCAGATTTAATCTTTTGTCCTACAAGCTTACCAATTTCGTTACTGCGGGCTTGAAGTTTACTGCGTGTCCCTTCTAGTTCTCGTTGCTGCTTGTCTAACTGTAAAATCGGTTCAATGTCGTATTTACCACTACGACTGTTCAAGCGTTCTTGGATTAATTGGGGATTTTCCCGTATTTGCTTAATATCCAGCACAGATTTTTCTCGGTTTTTTGCCTAGGGTCTTCTTGCCAAAACATCAGCATATCCTGATTTTGGCTTGCTATAACAGGTATTGCCAATACAAAAATTTCGCTCTGCCAATCTTGTCAAAGCTACAAAATTCCATATTAATTCTACTTCTGACGAAACCTTTCAAGTCCGGGTAATGCGATTAAGCAGCCAAATGGACACTACAAGCCCTGCAAAGTGGGCTGAGACAGTATTGATATTTGCCTGTACGACAAGCATATCTAGACCGCTAATAATCCGCGTGGGGTCAAATAATTGAGTAGTTGCTGCTTGGGGAGATATAGACCTGGCTACCAATGTCCCCACGATCGCTTGTGAACCCAATAAGGTCACGAGCATTCCGACTAAATTAATCCACAGTCCCAGGCGTAGTACTTGCAAGCTCTCACTTTTTCGAGGGCGGTTACTGGGATTTGAGGATTGCAATTGGTTACCAATTCTGGTATATCGAAAAGCTATATAAATGCCGCCACCTAAAATCAGAATTCCGCAAACTGCTAAAAATACGCCAAACCCACTCCCAGGATTATTGCCTGTGCTATTTCGTTGCTGACTAAAGATGGCAAATAGCAGCACAATAATGGCAGAAACAACACCGAGGACTAATTGAATCCAAAAGCTAATCCAACCTGTCATCCGAAAGGTTTGGGCGATCGCGCGGAGAGTAGATGAAGACGATGGGCTGTCGGGGTTTTGTGACATACTGATCACCAATGTGCTAAGGACTTGTTAAATTTAATATCACACTTACAGATGGGATATGAGGATCTCAAGTCCAGATAGTCAGTGTTCAATGCTGATTTGATTGTGTCTACAAGCATATAGGTTTTCATCCCGACTTTTCACATGGCTGAATTTCTCAGGTTTTTTACTGGGATAATCACCGTAAAACAAAGTGTTTATTAACTTTTGCAGACAAAACGGCATTTTGCTTGTAGAATTTCTTCGATGGCATTTTATGCTTAGGCAGTTCTAAGCAGTTTGGCATCACTTGACACCTGGAAGGTGTCCAGGCGATCGCGCTTCGCGCAGTGCCGGGCAATCGCGTTAATTGCTCCTCTCCACAATACCTATAACTTGGGTAGGAGCGTAATTTTTGGCGCTCCACTGGCACATTAGTCCTGCGACTTTAGCCGTGTGGGTAATTTTTGTCATGTTTACCCTGGAAAAACCCTGCCAAAGTAGCCAGAGATAACTGCTTATTTTCTAGTAGCACTATATACTGTCTACCAGGATTGTAGATACCACTATTATCAGGCATTTTTTAGCCATTCACTAAACCATGAAACTTGAGGATATATATCAATTCTTTGAGAATCCTCCGCCAACTTATCTCTGTCAGGAACTAGCAGTTTGCTACATTTTGGATATTTTATTACAAGGTGAATCCTACGGAACTGAGTTGATCCAGCGATTGGAAACTGAATACCCTACCTATCGGCTTTCGGATACTGTACTTTATAGTGCGATCAAATTTCTCGAAGACGAAAGGGCGATTACTGGGTATTGGAAGAAACTCGAAGGGCGAGGTCGCCCCAGGCGGATGTACCAAGTTTCTCCAGAATGGCAAGAACGATCACAAAGTTTGGCCCATCTTTGGCATGATTACAGCAAGGGGAGAACAAATTAATGAATAATTGATCATAAATAAGTCTACTCCCATGAAAACAATAATAATTTAGTTATGGATACTGCAATTGTGCCATCTACATTGCTGCTCACCTTGTTGTTATCAGTTGGGCTGTTTTTCTTTATTCGGGCTTCCACCAAAGACCGCACAACAAAAGCACAACTTGTCTCTGAACAAGACGAAAATGCTTTAATGTCGAAGGTTAAGGAGTATTTTCGCTCACGTTCTTACCAAGTAGCAGCAATTGACCGAGAAAAAAATCAAGTCATTTTTGAAGGTTTTGTGCAACCTAGCTGGTTTTTAGCTGTGTTTTTAACACTGCTGGCATCTGCGGGTATGGCCTGTCTGGCATTGGTTTTATCGCTGCTGTTTCCTAATTTCGGTACTTGGTTTCTCGCATTGGTACTACTTTCACCTTTGAGCGGTCTGTTTTATTGGCAAAAAGCTGGAAGATTTGAGAAGGTATCGTTCCAGATAGAAAAAGCAACCCAAGGTGAACTTAGTTCTCCTAGTAAAATTACTATAATTGCCCATCGAGATGAACTGATGGAGTTACAGAGGGCTTTACAATTAAAATCTGCTGATTGACCAATAGTTCTTTAATGGTACAAACCCCCAGAATTATCTGTGGGTCGAACCAAGATCCAAAATCCAAAATCTAAAATCTAAAATCTAAAATTGTTTGACATGAGGGAGGAGGACAAGGTTTGCAGCTACATAAGTTTTCCCTACGACATGGCATCGCAGGGAAAAGATTATATATGCTTACAGAGCCTCTTGGGCAATCCATTGGAGGAGAGCGCAACTCAACTCTCACTTGCGGATGCATTTTGCTCTATCTGACTCCCCTCTGCATCATTTGACTAGAGATCAATTCACACAAACCAACGTGGTTTGAAAAGAAGTTGATTTTCCCATTAAGTCCCATTAATTGGACTGTATATGTTGGCAAATCAGTCACAAACTTAAAAAAAACCAAAACTTTGCATAAACTGAGCAACTTTACTAGTTAAATGATTGTCAGAAGCCACATTCACTCACTTTAAGATCACCATTTATGCTTTAGCGGCTAGCCATAGCTACTGGTTCCATACCTGCTGGAGATTCTAATGTCCGCAGGCTGGGAAACAAGAAATGGTTTTCTTCTACGTATTGAGCGCCAAACAGTCCCTTTTCTGCCCAGAAATAACGGTCTGTAGTGTGTTCATTTCGCTTTACAAGTAGCAATGCTGGTGGCGCGATCCCTTCAGCTTGAATGAATTTTCTCGCTGCTGTTACCGGTTTTTCTTCGCCACTTTCGATGCTATATTGAGGCACGTGTTCTAGAATGCGTCGCCCTTCTTGGCGACGACGACTTTTCCGCTTACGTCTTCTTGCCAACCTATTTTCCTCCTCTTTCAAGCTATAGATTGTAGTTATAGCTACAAAATCCGTCGCAATTATATAAGTTCTAGTTCAAAATATCAAGTGTTCTTAAACTTTTGATACAGAAAAATAACATTTGAAATTGGTAAAGCATATAATCCCCCGGTGCAAACCATTACTGCAAAGATTTAGTTAAGCTTTATTCAAAGAGTGAGAAAAAATAAAGCAACTTTCTTCTATCTTCCCTCAAATTCTGTGATCCTGAGCAAAAGCTAAAAAATGTTAATGTCTGCCAGTTCAGATTTTGTTGCTCTATGCCGAGAGCAAATAGCACTGCTAACCCAAGGGCTGGGCGCATCTTTAAGTGTTGTTTACTTAACACAAGAATTGGTAGATGCTCCTGCTAGTGAGGCCAAACTAATTCCTGTGGTGGTTTTCCCGGAGACAGCAGTATTACGATTAGGGGAAGAAATAGCTGAGTCCACTGTTGCGGATGTTTTGGTACTACCTCAGCAACAGAGTAAGTTATTGACAGCTGGGACGGGATCACCTATTTCATCACAGGAGACAACGAAACCAGATGCTGAACAACCGGATTTAAAAGCGGAATCTCGGCTGAGTGAACACCAAATTGTGTTGCCTCTAATTCATGAGGGTGTGATGATGGGGCTATTGGTGACGGGTAGAGAAGATAGGGATTGGAATGAAAAAGAGCAAAGCGAAATTCAGAAAATAGTCCAGACGCTAGCGATCGCCTGTATTCTAGATCAACGTCGCGCCTGGTTACAGCATCAGCTACATCAACAACAAATTCTCCAAGAACAGCAGCGAGATTTACTCGATAACCTCCTGCACCAGTTTCGTAACCCTTTAACGGCATTACGTACCTTTGGCAAACTGCTATTAAAACGGCTGCGACCAGGTGATCCCAACCATGATGTCGGAGCGAATATCGTCCGGGAAAGCGATCGCCTGGAAGAATTGCTGCGACAATTTGATCAAGTAATTGACTGGACAGAGGCAGATTTCGCGCCGTTGTCATTGCCTGAACAGGAAGTATTTGTAGAAGCAACTGTGGAAAGAGAACCTAAACCAGCACTATTATTGCCGGGAACGGGAGAAAAAGAAACTGATTGCTTTGTAGTGGATTTATTAACACCATTATTAGTGTCAGCGAAAGCCATAGCACAGGATCGCCATCTACAACTGAAAACAGAAATCCCGCGGAATTTGCCCCTGGTACAGGCTAATGTCAAAGCCTTACAAGAAGTATTGAGCAATATCATTGATAATGCTCTAAAATACACTCCACCGGGCGGTAAGATTGTCATTCAGGTAGGGCAAGAAAAAGCTCATTTTCAAGGAATTGCTATTAGTAATACTGGGTCTGGGATTCCACTAGAAGATTTAGCACATTTGGGAGAACGCCATTATCGGGGAGTACAAGCGCAAACTGAAATTCCTGGTAGTGGTTTGGGGCTAGCGATCGCCAAGCAATTAATCACACAAATGCAGGGCGAAATTGAAATTTTCAGCCCTGCAATTAATTCAACTATGTCTTCAACCGATGCACCCGGAACTACTTTTATAATTTGGTTACCTATGAGGAAGCAGGGGAGCAGGGCGCAGGGGAGCAGGGAGCAGGGAGCAGGGGGGAAAGATTATGAATTCCCAATGACCAATGACCAATGACCAATACCCAATACCCAATACCCAACACCCAATGACTATTTAACTGAAACTAGGAACTGTTGATTGATTGTCATTTGTAAATCGGTATTTGGTGCGATGGTGATTAAGTCAACGCTGTTTCTACCAAAGAACAGACCAATCAAACCACCGATAGCCGCACCACCCAGGACTTCTTCTGTAGCGACTGCGCGATCGCCTGTGACAGCAGACACCGCAGCCGCAGCACCAGCACCTAATACAGTATTCTTGATAATTCCACTGGTGCTAGTACCCTTTCTAATGGTTTCAGTTTTAGTAATTACTTCTGAAGAAGCGTTAATCGGATACTCTTCACCTGTGGTCAAAATGAGTTTTTCCGCCACGAATTGAGAACCGCCTTGAGCTGGTTGGAGTTTACCAACAACTCGACTACCAGCCGGAATAACTACAGTTCCTTCTTGGGTCACTACACTTTGGTCTACTGTCAAAGTCAAAGGTGCTGTTTCATCTTTGGTCACCAGAATTTTTTCTGCCTGATCATACTTCACAGGAATAGCAGTTCCTTGGGGAATGGTCACAGATACAGGTGTGGGTGTGGTAGGTTGCAGAGCGACGATATAGGGAGAATTAATTGCTGAGGCTTGACCAGAACGGACTAAAGCCTGATAGATAAAAGCTGCTACCTGTGCGCGTGTGGCTGTTGCAGTGGGATTCAGGAACTGAACGTTAGGATAGTTCACTACCATTCCCTGTTCAGTGGCGGCGGCGACGGGACTACGCGCCCAGTCAGCAATATTAAAGTTATCACTGAAAGTTTGCAGCGTGGTTTGGGTATTAGCAGTGGGCGAATAATCGAGACCGTTGGCTAAAGCCACCAAAACCTGTTGGCGGGGAATAGCTTGATTAGGCTCAAAGCGATTACCGGGATATCCTGATAAGAAGCCGATGGTATAGGATTGTCGAATCGCATTAGATGCCCAAAAATTACTGGGGACATCCACAAAATTAATTGCTTGCCGTTCTGCTGCTTTTGAGAAAGCGTTGTTAATCATTGCCGCAAATTGAGCGCGGGTTACTGCTTGTTCGGGACGGAAACTACCATCAGGAAAACCAGCAATTACTCCTCTTTGTGACAATTGTGCAATGAACGGTGCTGCCCAATAGTTAGACTGAACATCAGAAAAGCTGGTTTGAGCGGTTTGAGCTAAAGATGGTGCAGCTGTGATCAAGGGTGCTACAGTGCCTGCTGTGACGCTCAAAGCCATAAGTGCAGCAGTTCCAGATTTCCAACCATTTAAATGTAACATTGTGTTTTACTCCAGTAAATTTAAGTTTTTTTTCTCTTACCTATTTTGACAAGTTACGTGATTAAAAGTTCCGCATTTTTTCTTTTTAATCTGTAACCTAGCAACCTTTAATAATTTGTAAATTTCGTATTTCTACTATTAATAATTAATAGCTATACCATTCCTGGATGACAATTATCCTAATTAACCTAAGTTGGCATAATTTGGTTGTCAGCTTGTGGCACTTCATCTTGTGGTCTAATCAAAAGCAGGCTGGGAGAACTCGATTGAGCGCTTAGTCCACAGTGATCACAGAGAATTGGTATTGATATTAATGTTTTACAAATTGCAATTGGATTGCCCGCTCAAGTGCGTTTTAACTTGGGTTTGATAGTTGGTTAATCATTCAATGAGTGATTACGAACAACAGCAAGCTCAAACGAACTTATATATTTACTGAGACGCGACAGCAATAAAAATAGTTGCAATTGCTATGAAATATTTTTGACTCTTTCTCTATGAGGATTCAACTAGCTCTGATGTCTGTCTTTTGGTATAGACAGGGACAAACATTCTAAAACCCCGGCTTTCTAGATAAACTGGGGTTCGGAAGTATGGACAGGCTCACAAATGACGAGAAAAACGTTGCTGAATTAATGTATGAATCGTTAAGCAATAGCACTCCTCTCAGCCCCCTAAATCCCCCAAAATTGGGGGACTTTGAAGGTTTGGTTCCCCCCAGAATTGGCGGGCTAGGGGGGCAAATCATACTCCTATTCAGCAACGCCGCAAAAATGAAGCGATCGCCTACTCGATTTACAGTAGCGATCGCTTATGGGAGATAATTAAAATCACGGCGGTAATAGAGTCAAGCTTAATAACGCTCTATGACTAAATTAGAATTAAGTGCCAGTCGCAAATCTTGTTCTGGTCTTAAGACGAATACCTCAGCTTGTTCTTTCCGTAGCAGGACACTGGCTAAAGCACCAGCCGCCGCACCACCCACAGGTTCTAAAATTTCAATTCTGCGGTTACCTGTAATTAATGAAATTGCCGTAGCAGCACCAGCACCAATAGCCGCATCTGTCAATATTTTGCCGCTATTATTGCGGCTAACTTTTTCGGTTCTGGTCACTATCCCAGAAGAAGCATTAATTGGCTGGCGACGGCCAGAGGGAAAGACTAATTCCCGTGCTACGAATTGCACACCTCTGATATTGTCATTATTTCTGTTTGTACCATTGAAATAGACAGGTTCTAGCCGTCCTACAACTTCAGTCTCTCTAGGAATTAAGACATTTCTCTGACTATCGGTGATGTCGCTGGAAATTTTCAATGTCAGGTCTAATGATTCCCCACGAGTCACAACCACTTGCTCTTTGTCGGATCTCACAGGAAAACTGACGTTGGCGTTAGCAGGAATTGTGACTGTTCTCGATTGTTGCCCAATTGATCTCGGTTGCCCAATATTATACTGAGCATGAGCAGGAGCAAAGGCCATCATGGGAGCAACGGCAGTGGTAGTAATTGCCATTGTCATGAGTGCGGCGGTTTTAGATTTCCATTGATGCAGGGTAGTCATAATGATACTTGCACTTTATGTCTGTAATGTATGATCTGACGAGGATTTACGGTAATTGTTTCTAATTTTGTTGAACCGTGACTATAGTCATAGGTCAATGAAAATTTTTTCCGAGATCAGCAAAATCATTTGCCTAATATGAAAAAGGTAGTGATCATATTGTTAATTTTCGTAAAATTACTGACTTCAAGACTAGAATAGTGATAATCACATAGCTAAACTATCAAAGAGTGCATCTGTACTGCTAGTTTGTAAAACATTAGATGTGGCGCTATAGCCTCAATGATTCCAGTACAACTTATCCTCAAAAATTTCCTCAGTTACCGTGATGCAACTTTAGATTTTCGCGGTTTGCATACGGCTTGTATTTGTGGTTCTAATGGTGCTGGTAAATCTTCTCTTTTAGAAGCAATCACCTGGGCAATTTGGGGTGAAAGCCGTGCCGGTGTTGAAGATGATGTGATTCATTCAGGTGCGAAAGAAGTTCGAGTTGATTATATTTTCCAATGTAATCAGCAAAAATATCGGGTAATTCGTACACGAGTTCGCGGGGCTAGTGGTGTCCTAGAATTTCAAATAGAAACTGCTTCTGGGTTTCGCGCCTTGACTGGGAAAGGAGTCAGAGCTACACAGGATGTGATTTTAGAACACATCAAACTTGATTACGATACTTTTATTAATTCTGCTTACTTGCGTCAAGGTCGTGCTGATGAGTTCATGATCAAGCGTCCCAGTGAACGCAAGGAAATTTTAGCAGAGTTATTAAAACTCAATCAATATGATCAACTGGAAGAACGGGCAAAAGAGACATACCGCCAGTTTAAAGCCAGGGCGGAAGAATTAGAGCGTTCTTTGGAGTCGAGCCAAGTTCAACTGCAACAACGGGAAACAACACAAGCCCAAAAAGCCGAGTTAGAAACTGAACTCAACCAACTGCAACAAGTCCAAGCCTTTGAGAATATTCAATTACAAAGTTTGCAAGTTGTCCAGCACCAGCGCCAAAATTGGCAACAACAACTGGATTTTGTCAGGCAACAACATCAAAATTTAACTCAAGATGGCGATCGCTTGCAACAAGAACAGTCAGCAGTTCAAAGTCAGTTATCAGATTTAGAAGCCATCTTAAATCAGGAAACGGAAATTAAAACTGGCTTTACAGACTATCAAACTCTGCAAGCTCAAGAAGAAGCTTTTGCCACTAAATTTCAAGAATACACCCGTGCAACGGCATTACTGCAACAAAAGCAACAGCAACTAACTAGCCAAATTCACGAACTAGAAAGGCAACTGCAACAAGTTCAAGGACAATTAGTTGCATTAGAACAACAAGAGCCAGAAATTCAGCACACTCTCAATAAATCGGCGGATGTCGAAGCGGCTTTAACCCAACTTACCGCAGCTCGTCGCCGGGTGACTGATTTAGATGAACTGCAAATGCAAGTTTCTCCTTTGTTGCAGCAACGGCAAAACCTCCAAAGTCAACTGGATAGAGTTCATGCAGGTTTAGTAGCACGTCTAGAACAGTTACAAGCTACAGAAAACCAACTGCAACGCTCTTCACAACGTCAACCGCAACTGCAACAAGCGGCGAGAGACTTGGGAATCCAAATTGAGCAAATGGAGAAAGACAAAGTTTATCTGCAACGAGTCCAGGAAAAAGGGCAGGAAAGACGGCATTTTATGGAACGTCTGCAAGCTCAACAACGGGAATATGAAAGATTATTGGGTGAATTGGAGCAAAAACTGCAAATGCTTCGCACCCCGGATGCAATTTGTCCTCTGTGTGAGCGTCCTTTAGATGAACATCATTGGAATCGCGTTGTAGATAAAACTAAAGATGAGTACAAGGATACTGAGGGGCAATTGTGGGTATTCCGGGAACAATTAGCAGTTTCAGACCGAGAAATTCAGGTACTGAGGCAGGAATATCGGGAAATCTTCCAAAAGTTATCACCTTATGACTCTTTACGAGAACAAAGAGGTCAATTAGCTGCACAACTGCAATCTACCAGTGATGCTGACCAACAATTACAACAACTAGCTGCGGAAAAAGAACATTTAGAGCGATCGCTGCAAGTGGGTGATTACGCCCCTGACAAACAAGCAGAATTGCGACAATTAGAAGCATATTTACAACAACTGAATTATAATGAGCAAGACCATGCTTTGGCTAGAAGTGAAGTAGAGCGCTGGCGATGGGCAGAAATTAAACAAGGGCAAATTAAAGACGCAGCCAAGCGACAAGCTCAAATAGCCGCCCGCAAACCAGAATTACAAGCAACGATTTCCCAATTACAGACTCAAATCCAGCAGGATCAGACTGATTCTGACTGCGCTCAAGAAATTACTCAACTTCAGCGTCAGATTGTCGAAATCGGTTACAGTTCAGAGCAACACAACAGCCTGCGCGTAGCTGTACGCCAAGCCCAATCTTGGCAATTACGTTATCAACAACTTTTATCAGCGCAGCAGCAGTTTCCCCAACTCCAGAAACGATGGCAGGATTTAGAGGCTTCGAGAAGCGAGAGATTACAAGAGCGGCAAAAACTGGTTACTCAAATTGAAAGTATTACTCAAGAGTTAGCCCAATCAGCTAATCCCACTGAGCAAATCAACGCTTTAGAGCAGCAAATTCAAAGCCGCCGACGGCAACTTGATGAGAAAATCGCGAGTTTGGGGCGTTTAGAACAGTTGATGCTGCAATTATCAACGCTGCAAAATCAGTATGAACAACAGCAGCAGCAATTACAATCTTGTAAGCAGGAACAACGAGTTTATCAGGAATTGGCGCAGGCGTTTGGTAAAAATGGCATCCAAGCACTGATGATTGAAAATGTGTTGCCTCAACTGGAAGCTGAGACGAATCAACTGTTATCGCGGTTGAGTGCTAATCAATTGCACGTACAATTTATTACTCAAAAATCTGGGCGCAGTAGTAAGGCGAAGAAGAAAAATGCTAAGTTGATTGATACTTTAGATATTTTAATCGCTGATTCTAGGGGGACGCGAGCTTATGAGACTTATTCTGGTGGGGAAGCATTTAGAATTAACTTTGCCATCCGTTTAGCCCTGGCGAAATTATTGGCTCAAAGGGCGGGTGCGGCGTTGCAATTACTAATTATAGATGAAGGCTTTGGGACACAGGATGCCGAAGGATGCGATCGCTTGATTGCTTCCATAAATGCGATCGCTTGTGACTTCGCTTGTATACTGACTGTAACCCATATGCCCCACCTCAAAGAAGCCTTTCAAGCCCGCATCGAAGTTCATAAAACCCAAGAAGGTTCCCAGGTAAGTTTATCAATATAGGAATCCGGTTTGATTTATGAAAAAATAAGTCCTGTAGTAGCGTGGCAAGCTTAAAATGAAGCAAAAAATTGTAGGAAACCTAACATCATGATGATCTGAAGTCTTCCCATACAAAAGCGGAAAAAACAGTTTTGGGGGGATTGACAACTGATTTTATATTTGTCATAACAAAATCGATAAGGAAGAACTATCTTAAAATAAAAAATAATTTGTAGAAATCTGAGAACTGCGGTCATATGAAAATGCCGCAGTTAACTTAAATCACTGCTTGTGCAACCCGATAGCTTACGAGTTTTTTGCCAGTGAATGGTATAAAACAGCCGACCGGATCAAGCACCGAAGAGAAAACCAAAACTATTTAATCACTCTGAGAACCATCAGGAATTATTCTTCAACCCGTTGAATATTACCTATTTTTATCCAACCTTCTTGTTCCCCTTGTGTGCGAATCTTTTGCCAACTTTTATCCTGACTTTCTTCCAGTACAATCAGTTCTTCATTAATAGCAACTCCAGCAATCCGTTCAGCATCCATGCTTGGTTGAGATCGCACACTCAATCCTTCCGGCCATGTCACAAGTCCTCGGTAAGCTCCCGGTGGTAATGTGTCCGTGGGAGTTGGGGTAGGTGTCGGTGCTGGGGTAGGTGTCGGTTTAGGTGTCGGTGTCGATGTAGTTTTTACCTCAGTCCCTTCAGGCGCTTGGGCTTGCAACGAAGGACTATCATTTGCAAACAAAGGTTTAGCTGGGGGGATGAAAGTTCGATTAATGAAATAGAGGGCAACTGCAACACCGCTACCCGTTAAAATGGCGATCGCTAAAACAAAGCCGAGTATAAATTTTAGGACATTAAAAAACATCTTTAAAACCTCATCACCAATGGTCAATAGTCAATAGTAATGCTTATATATTAACTATTGACATATCAATGATTAATTACCTAATTATTGCAGCTGTTGTGGAATGCGTTAACGTAACTTACCGAAGGTATCACTCAAAGGAGTGTGTTTCGAGGCTAAACGCGCTCTTCCAGATGCAGCCCATTCTTGTAGTTGTTGAATTTGTTCCACAGCCGTGCGCGCTAGGGGTATGATCTGGCTGGCAGCTTCGAGAATATCGTCATTAGTAAAATCGCGATTTTGACTAAATCCAATGTGCATCGCTTCAATCAAGGTTTGCTCAATCTCAGCCCCAGAAAAATCGGGCGTTTCATAAGCTAGTCTTTCAATATCATAACCTTTCAAGTTATGGGGGCGCAGTCGGGATAAATGAACGTTAAAAATTGCTTTTCTCTCGTCTTGGGTAGGTAAACCCACAAAGAAAATTTCATCAAATCGCCCTTTGCGGAGCATTTCCGGTGGTAGGGCTTGGATATCGTTAGCGGTGGCAACCACAAACACCGGGGAGGTTTTTTCGGCTAACCAAGTAATAAAAGTCCCAAATACCCGGCTAGCAGTACCTGCATCACCTTTACTACCAAGTCCCGAAAAGCCTTTATCTATTTCATCAATCCACAATACACAGGGCGCGAGGGCTTCGGCGACTTGAATCATTTGGCGAGTGCGGGATTCTGATTCACCGACTAAACCACCAAATAAGCGTCCGACATCGAGGCGTAGTAGGGGTAAATGCCAATGATGTGCGATCGCTTTTGCTGTTAAAGATTTCCCAGTGCCTTGAATACCTAATAACATTAAACCACGGGGGTGTGGTAATCCGTACTGGCGGGCTTTATCACTAAATGAGCCTCCCCGACGCAGTAACCAATCTTTGAGGTTATCCAGTCCCCCTATATCGGAAATTTGCTCAGTGGCGGGGTAAAAGTCGAGGATTTGGGTTTGGCGGATGGTTTGGCGCTTTTCCTCCAAAACCAAGTCTACATCCTCTGGTTGCAGTTCTCCGTGGGATGCGATCGCTCTGGCTAAAACCCGCCGAATCCGTTCCATCGACAGCCCTTGACAAGAGCGCACCAAGTCATCCAAAATTTTGCCAGAAAGTGAGTTGCTACCAGTGCTTTGTAGTAAGCGTTCCACCTCAGTTTTAATTTCTGGGGCGGCGGGTAAAGGGAACTCAACCACTGTGAGAACTTCGGTTAAATCGTCAGGAATGGCGATACGTGGTGACAACAAGACCAGATTTTTGGGTTGGGATTTGAGGAGTCTGGCTAAATTGCGAAGTTTGCGTGCGATCGCTACATCATCCAAAAACCGATGATAATCGCGTAAAATCAAGACAGCAGGTGCAGAGGCTGGTAACTTTTCCACAAATTCCAAAGCTTGCAACGGGTTACGCTTGCCAAAACCCGCATCATTGGGGTTTCCCTGGTAGCCATCCACAAAATCCCAAGTATATACAGGGCGATTACCTTGGTTTGCGGCTTCTTCCCGAATCGCCGTTTCTACCCGTTCCTCCTCATAAGTGGGAATATAAATCAAAGGGTAGCGGGCGCGTAGCAGCAATTTAAATTCTTCACGAAAATTCATCTACTAACTCCTATGGATAATTCATAATTTATAATTAAGAATCAGATATTAAATTTAATTATCCTGCCTGACTTGAATATGATAATTTAATTATTCTAAAATATATGGACATGGAAGAAAAAGTTTTGTTAGAAAAGTTTCGCCAAGCATATAGATCATTAGACCTATTTCCCCTGATCAATTACCAACAAGTTGAAAAGTTTCGAGTTGATTTTGCTAATCATACAATCGCTCGTTTAGAGCAAGCAGTAGAAGACGCACCTGCTAATGGCAAACTTATATTTGCTGGACATCGAGGTTGTGGTAAGTCTACGCTATTAGCCAAGTTTTCTACACAAATGATGGAACAGGGATATGTAGTTACCTTATTCTCTGTAGCTGACATGATTGAAATGTCAGATATTAATCATGTGAATATTTTGTATGCTATTACCCTAACTCTGTTAAACAAACTTCAAGAACTAAAAATTAATATTTCTCCTGACACCGAAAAGTCTTTAAGAGAATGGTTTACTACCACACAAACAGAAACAGTTACCAAAGACTTAAAATCTGAAGTAGGTCTAGGTGGCGATTTTTTCAAATTAATCACCGCGAAACTTAAAAATGAAGCGACATTTCGAGAAGAAATTAAAAAAACCTATGAACGAAAAGTTTCGGAACTAGCGAAAAAAGCTGATGAAATTGCTGCCCTGATTCAAGCACATACTCAAAAACAAGTTTTAGTAATAATTGATGATTTAGATAAACTCGATTTAAGTTTAGTAGAAGAAATTTATAAAAATAATATCAATTCTTTATTTCTACCCAAATTTAGAATCATTTACACAATTCCCATTGCGGTAATTCGTAATAATGATTTACTGGCGACATTACAATCAGTTACACCACGCGTATATTTGATGGCAGTTTGTAAGTTCTTTAAGCAAGGAGATAGCCATAAACCTGACGGAGTACCAAAGGAAGAATTAATAAACTTGTTTCTGCAAATCCTCAAAAAGCGGATTCCTGAAGAATTAATGGAACCAGATACTGCAAGGCAAATTGTCTTAAAAAGTGGTGGTGTAGTCAGAGAATTGGTGAGAATAGCTAGAGAATGTTGCTCTCAGTGTTTGCTATTAATTCGTTCTGAACCACAGCGAACCGATATCAAAATTAATGATGAAATTCTGCAATTAGCAATCAAAGATTTGCGAAATGATTTTGCTCGTCCGTTGGGCGATAAATTATATAGCATATTAGTAACAACCTACAATCATCTGACACCTCCAGACGCAAAAAGTGAAGAATTTCTTTCTTTACTACATGGATTGTCTGTACTGGAATATGAAAATGATGATTTATGGTATGACGTGCATCCCATTGTGGCAGATTTACTCAAACGTAAAAAGTTGATTTAATAATGTTAACAGATGATGTTAAAGCGGAAAATCAACGAAATTATCAGAAATTAATTGTATCCCTGGAAGCCAGCCAAGGAATTTTAAACTTGCTGATTGCGGTTTGTGATGACTCCAATTTACGAGCAAAGTTAATTCAGCAGTACGAAACTGAACTCAAACAGCAGGATTTTTTGACCTATCGCGTGAGGGTACGCAGGCAAGATCCTAGTTTACGTTATGCCTTAGCACATTTGGTAGAAACAGAGCCAGATTTACAACAAAGTGAGGCTGCTGTAATTACAGTTTTGGGAGTAGATGAACTGCTATCTGTGAAGCTAGACTCACCTAAATCAGAGCAGGATAGGTTTTTTGGCTATTTACAATGGACAAGAGAAGCACTACGAGAATTTACTTTTCCCGTTGTGTTGTGGGTAACTGAGTCAGTCTTGATTCGTTTAGCAGAACGCGCACCAGATTTTTGGAGTTGGCGGGGTGGGGTGTTTTGCTTTACACGCGAGTCTGTGACTGTAGAAAGTAGAGGAATTTCAGAATCAAATCACATATTCCAGTCTGCACCAGAGGACATTGGTGGTTTACCTCTAGAAGAAATATTACAACTGATTGCACAAATTGAGGCAGAAGGAAAGGAAGCACCTTTACTGGCGACTTTATATGAAAGTCTGGCAAAAGCCTATGAACAAAGATATGAAAATCATCAAAATCGTCAATTAGCAATTCAAGCCTATCAAAAAGCCATTGCTTTACAAACCAAGTTGGGGTTAAAGGCTGATTTAGCTGATAGTTTGAAGAATTTGGGAAATCTTTATTTTGAACTCAAAAATGAGGTCAAATTAGCTGAGGATTATTATGAACAGGCTCAGAAAATTTACCGCGATATTGGCGATCTCTTGGGGGAAGCATATACATTAAAAGCCATCGGCGATGTTTTACAGTTTCTCAACCGACACAGCGAAGCTTTAGAAAAATACGAACAAGCATTGGCATTCTACCGCGATGTTGGCGATCGCTTGGGAGAAGCATATACATTAAAAGCCATCGGCGATGTTTTGCAGTTCCTCAACCGCAGTAGCGAAGCCTTAGAAAAATACGAACAAGCATTGGCATTCTACCGCGATGTTAGCGATCGCTTGGGAGAACCTAATACATTAAGAGCCATCGGGGATGTTTTCCAGTTCCTCGACCGCACCAGCGAAGCTTTAGAAAAATACGAACAAGCATTAGCATTCTATCGCGATATTGGTGATCGCTTGGGGGAAGCTAATACATTACAAGCCATCGGCGATGTTTTTCAGTTCCTTAAATGCAGCAGCGAAGCCTTAGAAAAATACGAACAAGCATTAGCATTCTACCGCGATGTTGGTTCTCGCTTGGGAGAAGCTAATACATTAAGAGCCATCGGCGATGTTTTGCAGTTCCTCAAACGCAGCAGCGAAGCTTTAGAAAAATACGAACAAGCATTGGCATTCTACCGCGATATTGGCGATCGCTTGGGGGAAGCTAATACATTACAAGCCATCGGCGATGTTTTGCAGTTCCTCAACCGCAGCAGCGAAGCTTTAGAAAAATACGAACAAGCATTGGCATTCTATCGCAATGTTGGTTCTCGTTTGGGGGAAGCTAATACATTAAGAGCCATCGGCGATGTTTTGCAGTTCCTCAACCGCAGCAGCGAAGCTTTAGAAAAATACGAACAAGCATTAGGATTCTATCGCGATGTTGGCGATCGCTTGGGGGAAGCAAATACATTACAAGCCATCGGCGATGTTTTGCAGTTCCTTAAACGCAACAGCGAAGCCTTAGAAAAATACGAACAAGCATTAACATTCTATCGCGATGTTGGCGATCGCTTGGGGGAAGCAAATACATTACAAGCCATCGGCGATGTTTTGCAGTTCCTTAAACGCAACAGCGAAGCCTTAGAAAAATACGAACAAGCATTAGGATTCTATCGCGATATTGGTTCTCGCTTGGGGGAAGCTAACGTGCTGCAAGAGTTTGGTAAATTACAAGATAACCCAGCACAAGCTCTAGAATATCTCCAACAAGCCCAAAGCCTCTATAATCCAATTGGCAATATTTATAGCCAAAGCCGCAACCTGTTATTGATTGCCGATATGCAATTTAAAATGGGACAGACAGAAGCTGCAATTAATTCTTTAACCGAGGCGGCTGAACTCGCTGATGCTATTAATTACGAACCCTTTCAAAAATACGCCCAAGAAATATTAACCCAAATTAAAAATAATCCCAAAAACTTGTAGAGACGCGATGAATTTAGACGCAATTCATCGCGTCCCCTTTAGATCATCCCGGAAGCTGCTTTTTCAATGCTTCCAAAGAAGCCCAACGACTATCCCCCGGATTTTTAGAACCATCAGCATCAACGTTCAAAATACCCGGACAATCGAGGTTACAAAGCTGACGCTGAGGTAATGCTAAACACATCTGCTCGTATAACCATTCACTGGGATAAAAATAACCTTTAGGTGACAGAGTTTCCACTAAATCTTCCAGCACCACTTCCCGTTCTAAAGGCAAGTCCTCTATTTGAGCAGCAGCTTCATCTAACCAAATAACTTCTTTGGTATTCAGCGTCAAACGTTGATTATATTGCTGCAAACAACGGTTACAAGTACAAGTAATAATTGTTTCTGCCTGACTGGACACTTCCAAGTAATTGCCTTGATGCTGCACCCGCAAGCGACCGCGAACAGGTGTCAAGCTTTCCAGACCAGGTAGAAACTCTTGAACTTGAATTTCCTCTGTCCGCTCCGGGGCTTTGGTGAGCTGCGGAATAAAAATTGCGTCCATAGGATTTCGATATAAACACGAAAATTTAAGTTTTACTATCAGCAATTCTGCTAACAATACAACTCTATTTTAACTTCCATTATTCGCCGTCGCTGGACAAACTACCAAATGACGGTGCGGTTCTCTACCACGACTGAAGGTTTGCAAATCTGCAAATTCTTTCAAGAAAGAGTGGATTTGCCGCCTTTCGGCTGAACTGAGAGATTTTATTTCTACTTCTCCACCAGAAGCCCGGACTTCATCAGCTGCGGCTTCTGCCATTGCGTGAATTTCCGCTTGTCTTTTGACGCGGTAGCCGTTCAATTCAATGGTATAAGAAGCTTGTGAATCTTCGGCTAGTCCGAGGTTTAGCACCGAATTAGCTAAATATTGAATCGCATCTATAACCGAACCATCAGCGCCAATTAAAACGCGGATTTCTTCGGTTGTCAGATTCGTTTGATCAATGGTCAACCAGTAGCTATCTAGCTCTGGGGAATCGCCAAATTGAGGCGGGTCAATTTCTAAATTCCCCTTAATCTCTGCCGGTATTCCTGTTAGTTGCAGCAGCGTTGTTAACCACTGCTGCCCTCTTTGCATGGGACTTTCAAGCATCATCAACCCGTAGTCTTTTTCTTAGAACTTTTTGGCTCAAATGGTAAAGTTCTCTGTTCTGCTGCTGTTTCTTTCTCTTGGGTGGCTACGATTTCTTGTAGTCCCTCTGGTAGAGGTTCACGTGAGAGAATATAAGTTTGGGCAGTTTGGAAAATATTACCAATTACCATATACATCAACACCCCAGCTGGTAGGGGGAAGAACAAAAACATTCCAGAAAATATAACTGGTGTGATTTTGTTAACTGTCTCTTGTTGCGGGTTACCACCACTGGAATTCTGCCCGGAAATCATTTGGCTGACATAAAGACTCACCCCGAAAAACAGGATCATTGAGACGATATCCCAATTAATTTGTCCGTCAGGATTTGTAGCGCCAACTCTACCTAAAGCTTGAATAAACAAAAATCCTTTCTCTGCTGCTAGTCCAGGAATTGAGCCTTGAATTGTCACATCTCCTGGTTCTAAGGCTTCTATATTGCCTTCAGCATCTATTTTTACCCTCTCTTCCCCTTTCATGACTTTCCATTCAGGAACCAGATTACTTTCTGGATGTTCTGCTAAAAGCGCCTGAAATGGTTTGCCTTCCACAGTCTGATATTGGATCTTAGTTTTTTCTCCTACGGCTAATTTGTTACCCGCAGGCAGAATAGCTGTGACACGAGTCCTTTCCCCATCAGCAATGTAGATGTTTTGGGGAGCAGTGGCAAAAGCTTGGGGTTGAATTCGTTCAATTTGTTCAGAGGGAAAAATTTGCAGGTTAACGCTATAGTTAGCTCCAGCAAACGGTGAACCCCGCAATGTGGCAAACAGCGCTAATAATACTGGCATTTGCAGCACTAGGGGCAGACATCCTGCCAATGGGTTGCCAAATTCTTTTTGGACATTGACCATTTCCTCTTGCTGCTTTTGCGGATTATCCTTGTGCTTCTCTTTAATTTCTGCCATCCGCTTCTGCATCAGAGGTTGTACAATTCGCATTTTCCGCATATTACGAATTGAACCAGCACTCAGGGGATAGAGCGCGAAGCGGATTATCAATGTCAAGGCAACGATCGCCAATCCGTAACTAGGCACAATTCCATAGAAAAAATCTATGATTGGCAGCATCACGTTGTTTGAAAGAAACCCGATACCAAAATCCATTATTCTGAATTTAACCTGAGCTACTGTAAACTGAACTGAATCTAATTTATCTAAATCATGATTCCTATATGACTATCCTACGCTACGGATAGCCGAATGGGGAAGAAGCAGGGGGGCAGGGGGCAGGGTGCAGGGGAGAAGAGAATAGGACTTTAAGTAGAGTGAATAAGTGCTATTTTTTTTAACTTCTCCCTGGATCTGCTGTTTCCTACTCCCCACTTCCTATTCCCTATCACTTCTTAGCAGCACCGCTATATAGGGGATTTTTAGCTGTAACTCTTTCGTTGATGTACTCATAAGTCTCCCGGAAATTGGGAACAGCCCGCATTTCTAGGCGACTACCATTTCTGAGGGTTAGTACCATATCGCCCCAAAAGCCGATGCCACGGGGAACTTTAACGATCTTGACAACTTCTGAATAGATGATATCAGTGCGATCGCGTCCTCTCCAACCTCCCGTCACAGAAATCCGGCGATCGCTGATCCGGAAGCGGAGCCATAAAGCTCTCACGATGGCTCCAACTGCCAATGGTAACCCGACAACAGTTAGTCCAATCAAGCAATTGAGAATTAAGTCCCCGATGTGGGGGCCACCTTCATAATAAACTTCTTCACGAATGCCCATCAAATACCTCTGCTTTTACCAACAACTGCTCTAATTCTTGCAGAAATTGTTGGCTTACGCACTTAGATTCTGCTGCTGTTGGTTTGACAACGACGACAACCCGCCAGCCTGGGGACAATTTTGGCAATAACTGATGCAAAGCAGCTGTGATCTGGCGTTTAATCCGGTTACGAATTACTGCTCTTTTGCTGACTTTTGTGCTAATGGAAACGCCAAATTGTGTACTGGACAGTGGTTTTTCACTGGTAGCAGTATCCAAGGAAGGTGCTTTTGAACCTTTTGGTCGTAAAGCTCTCAATGTGAAATGAGAACTGTGACGGCGAATGCCTTCCCGGAAAACTGCCTGGAAATCTTTTCGAGATTTTAATCGATTTGCTTTGGGCAAAGCCACATCTACTCTTTTTGCTGGAAATTTCCTAAACGCTTAGACGATGACGACCCCTTTTTCTCCTCGCCCGGATCACGTTTCTTCCTGTTGGTGTCTGCATCCTGGCACGAAAACCAGAGGTTCTTTTTCTCTTACGGCAGGTGCCGCCCATGGTTCTCTTCATACCGTTCTCCTCTTAGGCGATTTTTATAAAAAGTTACAATCCATAACTATATCACTTCAAGAACCAAAAATCATAAATAATTGCTTAATTTGTGGTCAACGGTTGATTGATCTGAGAATGAGCAATTAACAACTGACCACTTACAAATGTTTAAGAGATACTTAAAAGCCAGGTTCCCACATACCGCAGCATTGGGACATCCCCAGGAGAGAGAATTTGGCAGTTAAAATGATACATCCCGCCAAAGGCCGGGGTTCGCATATCAGAGATGACTAACTCAACCTCTTGTCCTGCTGGTACTGGCTCTTCCGGAAAAATTTCCAGTAGGCGAGCTTCTTTGTTCCACTTCACTTCAGTCAGGGGAACTTTTTTGCCTCCAACTTTTACCTCAATCTTGTTGGGGTTGAAAGTGCCTTTGTAATAATCTGGATAGCTAACGGCAAACTGAGCTGCTGCTAAATTCATCTTCTTAGCTGATATTCTGAGTCTGACTCGATCCCAGCTATTAGCATTGCCACCAAAATCGAAGCTGTAGGATAGCCTATTTTCGCTATTGACACCGCCAAATAGTACGAGTCCCTCTGAGCTTTGCGCTTCATTGATCACTGGAAAACCAGCCAGCACAAAGCTAGTTAAGGCTAAAGCCGAAAGCAGTCTCAGAGGCAATTTGCCCTTAAAACCTGGAAATTGTAAATTTTGCATAGTCTTAGGCTTCCTCCACCAGAAAATAGGCTTGTTATGTAAATGACTGAAACTTAGTCTTTGTACTTAAACTTTACTACTGACACCCTGAAAATTGACGTTGAATTGAAACAAAAAGTGCCATCAGCCCTATAACCTTGAGTGACGGTAAAATCAAACCGTAATATATTTAACTTTTGCTTACGTAAACATTTTGACTACCGAGTTGGTAAAATTTACACTAAACAGAAATATACTTGGAATGTGATTTTGTTTCTAAATATGTATAGATGTATCTTAATATAAAACTTTTGTGATAATAATTGATCTGTCTAGTCAGCGATCGCCGATCAACTTGGGATAGATTGATCAAAAGAACCTGGAATTAAAGCACCCATCATCAAAAAATAACTGAAAAATTATCAAAATTCAAAAATATACGCAAGGAATCCTAAAACAAGCTAAAGACAAAGATGCAAATTTGGTAATTAACTTAGGATTTGCAATATGTAAACCTATTTGTAACTATCAGCAAGTATGACATCTGCAAGGGGCAAAGTCAGGCTGAAACTGGAGAACCAAGATTAGTCAAGGCCAAATTCAAGGTACAATCTCCCAGAAAAAGCCATCGCAGACAGTTACCGCCCTAAAAGTTGAGTGAGGGGAAAATTACAGAAGAGGCAGAGGGGAAGAGGGCAGGGAGCAGGGGGGAACAAGCCCGAACCCTCTGCGCCAAGCATTGCGGAGCATGGGTACTCTTAAGCGCCCTTTTAGAGCGCTTGAACTGGGGCGGAGTACAAGCGACCTCTGGGTCTTCTCCCTTCCTCCCTGCTCCCTGCTCCCCTGCTTCTTTTGACAGATTCCCCCAAAAAAAGGTATTTATCTCCAGGAGATTTCATGAAAATAGCGGTTGCTAAAGAAATTGAAGTTTGTGAACGACGGGTAGCATTAAACCCTGACACTGTTGCCAAATTAATCAAACAGGGTTTGGAAGTATCGGTGGAAACAGGTGCGGGAGAACGCTCTTATTTTAGTGATTCTGCCTACGAAGCAGCAGGAGCCACAATTATCAGTGATACTGCTAAATTATGGGGTGAAGCAGATATTCTCTTAAAAGTTAGCCCACCGCAAGAGCGCGAAAATGGTGGTTCAGAAGTGGAATTACTGCGGGAAGGGGCGGTATTAATCAGCTTCCTCAATCCTTTGGCAAATCCCGCAGTGGCGCAAGAATTGGCAAATCGCCAAATTACAGCTTTTAGTATGGAGATGATCCCCCGTACTACGAGGGCGCAAAGTATGGATGCTTTGTCTTCCCAAGCTTCACTAGCAGGTTACAAGGCAGTATTAATCGCCGCAGCTGCATTGCCGAAGTATTTCCCGATGCTGACCACAGCCGCCGGCACGATCGCCCCAGCTAAAGTATTTATTATGGGTGCTGGTGTGGCCGGATTACAAGCGATCGCCACAGCCAGACGCTTGGGTGCAGTAGTCGAAGCCTTTGATATTCGTCCCGCCGTGAAAGAAGAAGTCCAAAGTCTGGGGGCTAAATTCGTCGAAGTCAAACTCGAAGAAGAAACCACCGCAGCTGGTGGCTATGCGAAAGAAATTTCTGAAGCTAGTAAACAACGGACTCAGGAAGTTGTCGCCGAACACGTCAAAAATGCCGATGTGGTGATTACTACCGCCCAAGTACCTGGAAGAAAAGCGCCAAGGCTGGTTACAGAGGAAATGGTGGCACAAATGAAACCGGGTTCGGTGATAGTGGATTTAGCCGCAGATCAGGGTGGTAACTGCGCCTGCACGGAAGCTGGTAAAGATATTGTCTGGAATGGGGTCACAATTATTGGCCCGATCAATTTGCCCTCGTCAATGCCAATTCACGCGAGTCAGTTGTATTCTAAGAACCTGACATCTTTGGTGCAATTATTAGTCAAGGACAAAGCTTTACAGATAGACTTTGCTGACGACATCGTAAATGCAGCTTGTATTACCCACGCTGGGGAAATTCGCAATCAACGGGTGCGGGATGCGCTACAGGCTTTGAGTCCTCAGATTGGTACACATTAATTAACCGCCAATAACCGCCGATAAGAGTTTATCTGTGGGGATTTGTGGTTCTAAACAGGAGTTTTTATTTCATGACAGAGGCATTACTTGCTGCTTTGTTTGTATTTGTTCTGGCATCTTTTATTGGCTTTGAAGTCATCAACAAAATCCCACCGACTTTACACACGCCTTTAATGTCCGGCTCAAATGCCATTTCTGGGATTGCGGTATTGGGGGCAATTGTGGCTGCTGGGGAGAAAAATACCAGTGTGTCTGTGATTCTCGGTTTAATTGCTGTGGTACTGGCGACAATTAACGTTGTCGGTGGTTTTCTCGTCACAGATCGGATGTTGCAAATGTTCAAGAAAAAGGAAGTTAAGGCGTGAGCGATTTTCTACCAACTGGGATTCAGCTGACGTACTTAGTCGCTGCATCGTTATTTATTCTGGGTTTGAAAAAACTCGGTTCTCCAGCTACAGCGCGCAATGGTAACGTCATCGCTGCTGTGGGAATGCTGCTGGCGATTGTCGCCACACTGTTAGATCAGCAGGTGTTGAACTATGAGATGATTTTGTTGGGCTTGGCGATTGGTTCCGGAATTGGTGCGATCGCAGCTTACAAAGTCCAAATGACAGAAATGCCCCAAATGGTGGGTTTACTCAATGGTTTAGGTGGTGCAGCTTCTGCACTGATCGCCGTTGCTGAATTTTGGCGGTTGCTCGCAGCTTCTGAACCCATTCCTTTGGATGTGAACATTTCCATTTTGCTGGACGTGTTAATCGGTGGTGTTACCTTAACCGGTAGTTTTGTCGCCTTTGCCAAATTGCAAGGTTTAATCAGTGGTTCACCGATTAAATTACCTTTCCAGCAACCATTTAACCTCTTACTTCTAGTTGGTTATATAGTCGGCAGTGCCTATTTAATCATCACACCCGATAGCTTACCCATATTCTTCGGAGTAGTGGGAGTTTCTTTAGTCTTGGGTGTCATGTTCGTTCTCCCCATTGGTGGGGGCGATATGCCTGTGGTAATTTCGCTGTTAAACTCCTTATCGGGGATAGCCGCCGCCGCAGCTGGTTTTGTGGTAATGAACAATATGTTGATTATCGCTGGCGCACTGGTGGGGGCTTCTGGCTTAATTCTCACCCAGATTATGTGTAAGGCGATGAATCGTTCTCTGTTCAGCGTGCTATTTGGTGCGTTTGGTGGGGCGGTTGCTGGCGGTGCTGGCGGTGCTACAGGTGCTACAGGCGATCAAACTGTTCGCAGCATCGATGCGGAAGAAGGCGCGATGATGTTGGGTTATGCCCGTAGCGTCGTAATTGTACCTGGTTATGGTATGGCTGTTGCTCAAGCGCAGCACACTGTGCGGGAATTGGCAGATCAATTAGAACGCATGGGTGTTGATGTTAAGTATGCCATTCACCCTGTAGCGGGAAGAATGCCAGGACACATGAATGTGTTATTGGCTGAGGCGAATGTCGCTTATACCCAGTTGTATGACATGGATGATATCAATCCTCAATTAGAAGCTGCGGATGTGGCTTTGGTAATTGGGGCCAATGATGTGGTAAATCCGGCGGCGCGTAGTGATGTGAATAGTCCAATTTATGGGATGCCTATTTTGGAAGTTGATCGCGCAAAACAGACAATTGTAATTAAGCGCGGGATGAGTACTGGTTTTGCCGGTGTAGATAATGAATTATTCTACAAGGAAAAAACAACGATGCTTTTTGGTGGCGCGAAGGATATGGTTTCTAAGTTGGTTTCGGAAGTGAAACAGCTTTAACAAACCGCAGAGACGCGGAGAACACAGAGAAATCCAGATCCCCGACTTCTTGAAGAAGTCGGGGATCTTTTTGTTGGTAACTGTGGGAAAACCTTAGAGATTAAATACCCATATATTTTTTCTATTAACTGACTCTTATCTGTATAAAAAATTTTAAATCTCAAAATTTGAAAATTTTATACAAATAGGTTAAAGTAATTTATCCTAAATAATTGTGTTAAATATGACTTTATCAATGGACAGGAATACACAAAAGGAAGAATTTAGTTATGCGTATATACAAGCAGTTGCTTCGGTTGCGGGATATACGGTTGAACTCAAGCGAAGAGCTATGGATAATGCTGGAGTGGATGTAACTATTGAAGTACCTGGCGAAATCGGTGAAACATTATTTCCTAAATTTGATGCACAAGTAAAATGTACTGCTTCACAAAATATTTTTCATAGTAGCTATATTAAGTTTCCTCTAGAAATTAAAAATTATCAAAAATTAAGGCATGAAAACCCATTAACTCCCCAGTTATTAATTGTTGTTTTAGTCCCTGCTGATGTGAATGGCTGGATGAACATATCAGAAGAAGAAACTTTAATGAAAAAATGTGGATACTGGATTTCTCTTAAAGGAAGACCCATTACTAATAATACTACTACTATCACAATAGATATACCACGCACAAATTTATTTACGCCCTCTGCTCTTTCATTAATTATGAGTAAAATAGACCTGCGAGAAGATTTATGAATTTACCTAAAGAATATTTGGCTACATTAGAGTCCATAGAACCTATCTCTGTCGTTGAATATCTTGCTAATAATGGCTGGATAGAAGAGACAAAAATTGATAGCAGAGCATCTATTTGGACAAAAACAAAAAATCATAAAAAATTTTCTATTTTACTTCCGTTAGATACAAATCTTCCAGATTTTGATGACCGTATATATGAAGTTTTTAAGACTCTTGAATTTTTTGAACAAAGGCCATTGTCAGAAATAATTAATGTAGTCAGAAATGTTAAAGATATAGCCATAGAAAAACAACGAGAAATATTAATTTTGAAATTTAAATTTTTGTATGAAGAAAGTAAGAAACAAATACCAGCAAAAAAAATAGGTACTGTTTTAACATCTCTCCAAGAATTATTCGATGCTGTTGGTCAATCTGAATCAGGTATAATTTCCGAAAATGGAAGAATTAAAAAAGAAATTACTGAAAAAACGGAAATTTCCGTATTTGAAACCTTTCAAGGTTCTTTTGGTATAAAGCTAGCGTTAGCTCCACATCCACAACAATTAAATTTACTTGAACCACCACTAGCAGAAAGAGTTACCGAAACTTTTATTCAACTTATAAAGTTTAGTAATACTGTTGACAAAGGAATGTTGAAAGAATATTTAAATAGGCTTAAAAAAAGATCAGCCTCTAGATATAGGAAGTTTTTGATGTCTTTAATAAACTCAGAAGCTAATTTATATTTTAATTGGGGTTCAGTTAATCCACAAAAAGGTGATAGGGCAGTGTTAGATTTTGAAAATGTAATCGCAACTATAGATTTTATAAATAAAATGGAAGTTGAGGAGCCTTCTGAATACACGATAAATGGGCAATTAATTGCAGCTAATAAGAATACAAATAATCTTGAGATAGAAGCTTTTGAAGACCAGAAAAGATATATTGGTAAGGCTAATAGTAATATAGTAAATAACAAAGATGTAGAATTAACTATAGGAAGATTATACAGCGCCACAATTCAAGAAATATCTTCGATAAATCCTGCAACAGGAGAGGAAAAAACTGAATATACAATAATTGATTTATTATACTGGCATCGATGATTGAAATTCTTCTTCTCTCCGTGTTCTCTGTGCCTCTCTGGTGCGTTAAAAAAGCGTTAGCATAGCTAACCGCAGGTATCGCCTGACTTTCCTTAACGAACTGACTGTTTTATGGGAATTTCTAGCCAGAACTCACAACCGTTACCATATTCGGAAACACACTCGATTTTACCACCGTGTTTTTCTACAACAATTTGATAACTAATAGATAGCCCTAAGCCCGTACCTTTACCAGGTTGCTTGGTAGTAAAGAAAGGTTCAAAAATGTGCGATCGCACATTTTCAGGAACACCACAACCATTATCGAAAATCCTAATTAAAATCCTCTTCTGGGCGATCACTTCTGTACAAATACAAATTTGAGGCGGTGCAGTTACTGTGCCATTTGCTACTGCATCTTCCAAGGAATCTATCGCATTATTTATGATATTCATAAATACCTGATTCATCTGGGCTGCATAACATAGCACTGGCGGTAAATCACCATATTCTTTAACTACTTCCACAGCAAACGAATTACCCGGTGGTTGCAGGCGATGTTTTAAAATTAAGAGCGTGCTATCAATGCCTTCATGAATATCAACAGGCTTCATTTCTGATTCATCGAGGCGAGAAAAACTCCGCAAAGACACAACTAATTGAGAAATCCGATTTGTTCCCATAATCATGGAATTCAGAATTTTCGGCAAGTCATCAACAATGAAATTTAAATCTAAATCTGCGGCTTTTTTTTGAATTTCGCCTGTGGCTTCGGGATACTGTTGCTCGTAAAGATTCAGTAATTGCAATAAATTTTTAGTATGTTCATTAACATAATTTACGTTACCGTAAATGAAGGTAATGGGATTATTAATTTCATGTGCTATCCCAGCCACTAACTGTCCTAAGCCTGCCATTTTCTCACTTTGAATTAACTGGCTTTGAGCTTTTTTCAATTCTTTGAGAGTTTGTGCGATCGCTGCTTTTTGCCGTTGAGTCTGTTCCAGTAATTCTGCTTGCTGAATACCTACCCCTAATTGATTACCAATCTGTACTAGCAAATTTTTCTCTTCCTCTTGCCAGTTACGAGGTTTGATGTTATATGCAGCTAACAATCCCCAAAGTTGATCGCCTTGAAAAATTGGCACTATCATCAATGCTCTGACTAATATGGGCGTAGTTAGGGGAATCTGACTGATAGTATGATTGATCTGCTCAATATCTGGAATCACTAACACTTTACCATTAGCAAAGTCTGACCCTTGGGTTGATTGCAAATAGTCATCTGCAATCATCGGCAAAATCCCTGGCACTGATGTTAAACTAGGCGCTAATGATTCAGCGACAAATTCGCCACTCCAATCTGAATTGAAGCGATAGATGGTGACGCGATCAACTTCTAATAGCCGTTGAACTTCTTGAGTAGCAGCTTTAAAGATGGTGTCAATCTCCAACGACTGACGAATTTTTTCCACCGTTACAGCTAAAGCCTTTTCTCTTTGTGCTGCTTTGCGTTCTTTTTTGGCAGCTTTAGCCAGTTTTTCGGCTTGCTTTTTTACCTGTTGTAAAGACTCGGCTTGCTGTAATGCTACCCCCAGTTGTACACCAACTTGTGCCAGCAAATTGATTTCTTCATCTTGCCAATAACGGGGCTGGGAGTTTTGATAAGCTACTAACAATCCCCAAAGTTCCTCGCCTTGAGAAATGGGGACAAAAACTTCATGGTGCGGGGACTTCTTTCCTTGGTTATTGAAGAAAAGAACACTTTCGGTTAAAGGTTGGATCTGAATTTTTGGGGTCTGACCATCAACAATGGAATCAGCGACAAATTCACCATTCCGGTCAGGGTAAAACCGATAAATCGCGACTCGTTCTACTTCTAATAACCGCAGAACTTCTTGAGTTGTGGTTTGAAAGATGGTGTTAATATCCAGAGATTGGCGGATTTTTTCGATCGTGTTCGCCAGCGCCTTTTGCCTTTCCGCAGTTTTGCTGATTTGTGCAGCTTGGGTTTGCATTTGTTGCAAAAATTCTGCTTGCTGCAAAGCTACACCGAGTTGAGTCCCAACTTGGGTGAGCAAATAGACTTCATCTTCTTGCCAATAACGAGTTCCTGTGTTTTGGTAGACTGCTAACAAGCCCCAGAGTTTTTGACCTTGGTAAATAGCCATGATCACATAAGCTTTTGCCTGATAACTCTCTAAGACTTGAATGTAACAGTCGCTAAAACCTGCATTGTAAATATCATTACAAATACGATAGACTACACCTCTAGTAAAGTTACCACCTGCTGTATCTTGTAAGTAAGTATCTATTTCTGGAATTTTAGTTAAATTTTTGACGCTACATTCACTAATATTTTCATTTAATTTTGGTTGCAGTAATTGCTCATCCATCAGGGAAGACCAGCCTTCTCCCACAGATTCAAAGGCAAATTCACCACTCCAATCTGGATGGAAGCGATAGATGGCTACACGGTCAGCATTTAACAACCGCCGTAATTCGGCTGTACTGGTGTGGAAAATACTTTTCAGGTCAAGAGTTTGACGAATTTTTTCGATGGTGATGGCGATGGTTTTCTGCCATTCTGCGGCTTTTTCTCTGGCTTTTGCTTCTGCTAGTTGTGCTGATTGGATTTTTACTTGTTCTAAGTAATCTGCTTGCTGCAAAGCCACGCCCAGATGTTCTGCAATCAGTTGGACAAACTCGATTTCTGATGTGTTCCATTGCCGAGGTCCACTACACTGATGAATACACAGCAATCCCCATAAATTTGGACCCTTGATCAAAGGAGATGCTATGTTGGCACGTACTTGAAAGGCTTCTAGCATCTGGATATGGCAATCACTCATACCAGTTTCATAGATATCAGCCATGACTTTAATTCGACCTTGCTGATACAGTCGAGCAAACTCCGCCGGAAAGCAGTGGTCATGGACTTTAGTCGTTAATGCCGAAGTCCATCCTTGAGCCACATCCTCATAGATTAATTCCCCTTCCCATCCCAACTCTGGATAAAAACGAATTACCCCCACTCGGTCAGTATTTAAAAGTTGGCGGACTTCAGTGACTGTGGTTTTAAAAATGGTATCTATATCCAGAGACTCACGAATGCGGGAAATGACTCCAGATAGGGCTTTCTGCTTGTCGCTGTGAGATAGAGGCAATGTCATGTCAGACTTCTTCTGTTGTTGTCTAAGATTCGGTCGTATTGGCTGTATCTGAGCTTTTCCATACTCAGTGCTATTTTAACCAGTAAAATTTTTATCTTGTAGCTTTGTAGGAACATGATAATATCACGTCCCTACAAAAACATTTTTCAACTGTGAGTAAATTATCGGCGTTTGGGAGAGCTGCGTCGGATTTCGCGTTTTTCGTCTTCTCGGCGACGGCGATCGCGCCAATCTGCCAACGTCAAATAACCAACGCCGCCAGTGACGGATACTAGCAGCAATAAGGCTAGTAAAGCCAAAATATTCAGGAATGGATTTTCCACGGTTCCCCTATAGTCCGTTACGTCCCCAAACTACCATTGCAATTGACCAAGTAAACACAACCAAGAGTGATACCCAACCCAGTGTCAAAGTTGCCATAGTCTTACTTTCTAAATAATTACAAAACGTCTCTAATACCCATCATAATGGGAAAGAGCGGTTGATTCTTCAAGGATGGTTTTAATTTATTATACCCATTCTCCGTGAGGCTGCTTTTTATTCGCCCACATTCAGCAATGCTACAGCCTGACTCATAAAGCTGTATTGGCTGGCTAATTAGGCGTATTTTTAGCAATAAATGGTGTTCCGCATAGATCCAAAGTGAACGAAACGACAGAGATTCAATTGATGACGGAACGGCTAGAATCCCTCAAGGCGGGAATAATGGGGGGTTTGTCTGTGTCTCTGGCTTTCCTGATGACCAGTTTGGTGAATAGTCTGGTGTTGGCAAAGTATTTTCCCAGACTCGCCAGTCTGCAAATGGAGATGAATTGGCATTGGTGGCTGAGTGGGGGAATTGCGGGTTTTTCTGGCTTGTTATTTGGTGTCACCTATCGCTATGTCATCCGCACTGATCAAAATCCTCAACTCAAATCAGGGGGTGTATTGGCTTTTGGGTTAGTGCGCGGCTTAACCCAGATAGATTGTGGTAGTGCCATGTTAGCTGATTTGGTGCTGGCTGGGGAGAGTGTTTTGTGGTTTGCAATGGGGGCGATCGCACTCGATACCGCAATCCAAATTGGCTGGATCAAACCTTTTGCATCTCGAAACTGAAGTTGAGCCAAAGGAGTGATTAAGCTGGTAAATGAGAACAGATAGACTGAAATAGTAACAATTTCGGGAGCAAAATTCTCATGGTGGCACCCAATCCTCTGAAAACGCCCTCTTTTCTCCAGCAGTTACAGTGGGTGGCTAATCCTGTAAGCTACATGGAAAAAGCAGCCCAACAATATCCTGACATTTTCATAACTCGTGTGGTTGGTTTTGGTAAGGAATTGGTATTTGTGAACCATCCCCAGGCGGTGCAAGAAATTTTAACCAATGATCGTAAGACGTTTTTTGCTGCTGGTAAAGAGAATAAACTTTTGCACCCCTTAGTGGGAAACTATTCAACTTTTATGCTAGATGGCGATCGCCACAGAAAACGGCGACAATTAGTCATGCCATCTTTTCATGGCGATCGGATGCGAAGTTATGGTGAGTTAATTACTCAGATTACAGAAACGGTCTGGAGTCAATTACCCACAGATCAACCCTTCTCTACTCGCAACGCTACACAAGACATTTCCTTGCAAGTGATCTTACAGACTGTTTTCGGTGTGTTTGAGGGAGAACGCAGCCAACAACTGAGAACACAACTGCTATTGATAGCGGATCTATTTCGCTCACCTTTTACTTCTAGTTTTTTATTTTTTCCCTTCCTGCAAAAGGATTTAGGCGCTTGGAGTCCTTGGGGCAAGTTTTTAAGAGATAGACAGAAACTCGATCAGATAATTTACGCTGAAATTGCGGAACGCCGCCAGCAGAACCCTGAAAATCGAATTGATATCCTTTCCTTACTCATGTCAGCAGAAGATGAAGCCGGTAACCCCATGACAGATCAGGAGTTACGTGATGAGTTGATGACTCTGTTGTTGGCTGGATATGAAACCACAGCTACAGCAATAGCTTGGGGATTATATTTGATTCAAAAACACCCCGAAGTCCGAGAAAAACTGCTGCAAGAACTGGATACCCTTGGGGATTCACCAGACCCCATGAGTATTTTCCGGTTACCTTATCTGACAGCTGTTTGTAATGAAACTTTGCGGATTTATCCCGTGGCTATGTTGACGTTTCCGAGAATAGTAGAAGAACCTGTGGAACTCTTAGGATATTCTTTAGAACCGGGTACAGCAGTAGCTGGCTGTATCTATCTGATTCACCACCGTGAAGATTTATACCCAGAACCTCAGCAGTTTAAACCAGAGCGTTTTCTCGAACGTCAATTTTCTGCCTATGAATTTATCCCCTTTGGTGGCGGTGTGCGTCGCTGTATGGGCGAGGCTTTAGCGATATTTGAAATGAAGCTTGTATTGGCAACCATCTTGTCAAAGTATCAACTCGCATTGGCTGATGAGCAACCAGAAGTCCCCCGCCGTCGAGGTATTACCCTGGCACCTGGTCGTGGCGTGAATATGGTAATCACAGGTAAGCGACCTCAAAAATCTCCTCTGAGTATGGTCACGAATTAGACTCAGAAAAGGAGCAAATAACCAATTTGTGATAGGATAATCACCAAAATATCCTAATTTTCTATGAAATCCCTAACCTCCCGTATGCAGGCGGTACAGTCGCCAATCATTCCTGTGGTTGGGGAATTAATTAAAAATTCTCCCGGCACGATTTCTTTAGGACAGGGTGTTGTTTCATACAACCCACCGCCAGAAGCCATTGAACTTCTACCCCAATTCTTAGCGGAATCTTCTAATAATTTATACAAAGCTGTTGAGGGAATTCCCCCATTATTGGCAGCGCTGGCGGCAAAGTTGCAAACCTTCAACGGGATTGTGATTAATCAAGATAACTGCATTGTGGTGACTGCGGGAAGCAATATGGCGTTTATGAATGCTATTTTGGCGATTACTTCCCCAGGTGATGAAATTATCCTGAATACACCTTACTATTTCAATCATGAAATGGCGATCGCTATGGCGAGTTGTCGTGCAGTATTGGTAGCAACCGATGAAAATTATCAACTGCGTCCACAAGCGATCGCCCAAGCAATTACCCCAAAAACACGGGCTATAGTCACCATTTCCCCCAATAATCCCACCGGTGTTGTCTATTCCGCAGCGGCATTACAACAGGTAAATCAAATCTGTGGAACTCATGGCATTTACCACATTAGCGATGAAGCCTATGAATACTTTACCTACAACGGGGTCAAACACATTTCCCCTGGGGCATTCAGTGGTAGTAGAGAGTACACTATTTCCCTTTATAGCCTTTCCAAAGCCTATGGTTTTGCTAGTTGGCGGATTGGCTATATGGTAATTCCGCAACACTTGTTTATCGCCGTCAAAAAAATTCAAGATACAATTTTGATTTGTCCGCCAGTTGTTTCTCAGTATGCAGCGTTAGGAGCATTACAAGCCAAGCCAGAATATTTACAGGAAAATATAGGTGCAATTGCTCAAGTCCGAGAAATAGTCATCGATTCCCTAAAACGCCTCAAAGGTTTATGTAGCATAGCCCCTGCCAATGGCGCATTTTATTTTTTCCTCAAAGTTCAAACTCAGATGGATGCCTTTGAATTAGTTAAAAGGTTGATTCAGGAACATCAAGTAGCAGTCATTCCGGGTACAACCTTTGGGATGAAAGATGGATGTTATCTGCGGGTTGCCTATGGTGCGCTGCAAAAAGATACAGCCAAAGCAGGTATAGAAAGATTAGTACAAGGCTTACAGGTTCTAGTGGAAAATGAGGAGTAGGGAGTGGGGAAAGAAGTTTCTCTGTGTTCTCTGTGTCTCTGTGGTTCGTTAAATCCCTAAGAAAAAATTCCCCCAATACCCCATACCCGATTAATCTAAGCTAAATTCTACAAACTCTGGTTCCCCAGCCAACATATTTTTGTCTACTGCGGACAAGATTTTATTGTGAGAACGCTGAGAATTTAAACAGCTACAAACTAACTGGGCGACATCTGTCCGATGAATAGTGCCAACAATTCGGGGATCTTCAGTTAAAATCCCATTACCTGTTGCTGCTGCCGATTTCAATCCACCAGGACGAATAATTGTATAAATGAGTCCACTAGCAATTAAGTGTTGTTCAGCCTTGTCTTTTTCAATTAACACAGGCCCCAGTGTTGCTAAAGCTTGAGGAGGTAAAGCCCCCGCACTATTTCCAGTACCAATGGAAGAAACCAAAATAAACCTTTGGACTCCAGCTTTAACTGCGGCATCAATGAGATTTTTGTTACCGAGGTAATCAGCCCTTTCACCTTCTGAAGGTAAACCGCCAATGGTACTAATAACTGTATGGATAGACTCATCTACAAGTATTGCACGTTCGACATCGCTGACATTTAAAGCATCTCCCATTACAGGTTGAATGCCTATTGATTCTAATTCACTCACAGCAGCTTCGCTTCTCAGCAGTGCTTTGACCTGGAGTTTTTCTGTGGTTAAACATTTAGCAATTTCTCGACCAACACCACGACTTGCGCCTGCGAGAAAAATGTAAGATGCACTTGTCATAGAAATTTTGAGTGATCAATTAATTACTTTAGCTTAAATGAATTGATGAGAAAATGAGTTGTATTCCGCAATTTTTCCAGTTTTAGGTGCAAACTGCTGTAAAACTGTTTCTAGGAAAACAGGCTCTTGTTTTTCGGGTTATATCTTGAGTAAGGGAACACCAAAAAATAAATTACCCAAAAATTGTAGGGTGGGTTAGCGCAGCGTAACCCACCATAAACTTAAGGATAATGGTGGGTTACGGACTAATGTCCTAACCCACCCTACTATTGCTAGGAAAACAGGCTCTTGTTTTTCTGGTTATATCTTGAGTAACTGCGTTGGTATAGCTTACCCTAAGTATGCAATATTATTGTGCCACACCGAATGCAAATGGATTGGATTAGCTTACTAAAAGCTCAACAAGCTGACTTTCTTCAACGTGTGAAAAAACCTAAAACTTACGATTTAACTTTGCTGGAAAGTCAAGTTAAAGGATGCCACAGTGAGAGAATAGTATTCTCAGGTGAGGAATTACTGAAATTAATCGAAATTTCCCGTCAAAAAGCCGAAATAGTCGCTAAAAATCCGCCGCCTATACCACCTGAATATCCAGAACCGCCTGACTGGGTGACTCCTTTTCCTCAATACTTTCAGCAGCAAGCAGAAGATTATCTTTTGCGAGAGCAAATTGTGAGTTTGGTAATGACTGAATGTCTGGGTAAGTTAGTCAAACACTTTTCAAAAGACACCGTAGAAAATATGGTGTTAGATGATGAAGGAAATTTACGCGGACAGAGCAAATTTACTTACTTGCTGGCTGATAATCCCAAGTTGAATATTCAAGTTTACGCAGTTGATGGAGAAAGTGTTAACAGTATTAAGAAAAATAAAATTAAGTGGTTAGTTAGTCAAGATGATTTAAAAAATTATCAAGTGTTAGTTTTTCTGTGTTTACTTCATCCATTCAGCAGTGGAAACTGTTACCAAAAGCACGCTATAATTTCTGGATTTTTACCAACAAACCAAATTGAATTTACAGAATCAAAATTGGATTTTTATCCCAGCAATTTGTTGTATGCAGGGGGATTAAGTTGGTATTTAGAATCATTAATTACTAAAAAAGAGCCACAGCTATTAGTTGATCAAAAGAGGATGGCAGAAACAATTCAAACTTTGCCACCAGAACATCCCCAAAAGGAAGTCATTGGTGATTGGGAATGCTGGCAAACATTGAAAGGCCACACTAGAGGAATTAATTGTTTAGCTTTTAGTTCTAGGTCTAACAATGGCAAAAATTCGCCTATCTTGGCTAGTGGTAGTCGTGGGGAAACGAAGCTATGGGATTTAAGCAAGGGTGAATTAATCGAGACTTTATCAGAGTATCCTTGGGTGATGTCTGGGCAGATAGATGAAGTAAATTCTTTAGCTTTTAGTTCAGATGGACAAACTTTAGTTAGTGGTGGCGCAGATTCGACAATTAAGCTTTGGCACGTAGGCGCACTGGATTTGATTGATATCCTGCACAAGCATAATGGTACGGTTAGGTGTGTGGCTTTTACACCAGATGGACTGATGTTGGCAACGGCTGGAGATGATCGAAGAGTTTTGTTTTGGGATTTGATGCAACGTCAGGTAGCGATCGCATTATCCTTAGATGATACAGCAGCTCATTCCTTAGTTCTGAGTCCAGATAGCGACACTGTGGTTGTCGGTTGCTATCGCAAAATCAAAGTTTGGCGGACTTTACAACCCACCCAGGGGAAACTTCTCCCAGATTCAGAACCATTACACACTCTCACCGGACATTCTCACATCGTGTCTTCTCTGGCGATCAGTGCCGATGGTAAACTGCTAGTCAGTGGTAGCTGGGATCAAACGATTAAAATTTGGCACTTAGAAACAGGGAAATTAATTCGTACCCTGAAAGGCCATAGAGATAAAGTATATGCGATCGCCCTGAGTCCTGACGAACAAATTATTGCTAGTGCTAGTGCCGATCAAACCATCAAATTGTGGTATCTAGAAACAGGTGAGTTGCTGGCTACTTTTACTGGTCATAGCCATACAGTTACAGCCCTAGCCTTTACAGATTCCGGTGAAATGTTAGTTTCTGCCAGTTTGGATAAAACCATTAAAATTTGGCAGAGAAGCTGATTAGAGAATTTTGGATTTTGGATTTTGGATTTTGGATTTTGAATTTTGAATTTTGAATTTTGAATTCGGAAGTCTTGTTTTCCCGGTCAGGTGAAAGCATTTCAGTTTTGATGTATATGAAATCACAAAAATTTTGATACTTAAGATACATCCGTAGGTAGAGAATGAGAGATAGCGATCGCCAATAGCCTAGATACAACCAACTAATAGAGGTTAAGTTATGGCAGTCTCAGCAGTTGATATTTCCAGAAGCCTCAGTGGCATAGATTTTCCGGCAAACAAAGAAGATTTAGTCAACCATGCCAGAGAAAAAAAAGCTAACAAAGAGATTATCGACATCCTCCAACAAATGCCAGACCAGGAATATAACAACATGGCAGATGTAGAACACGCCTTTGGTCAAGTTAAATAATTCCTGAATTAGTAGGCAAGACTATAAACTTTAAAAAAGCGATCGCTCTGAAAATGGGCGATCGCTAATCAATTTCATCTAAAATTGTTACACCAGCAGTGATTGCATCAATGGTTTATCCTCCGATAACTGACCAGTCCGTAACCACTCATCCAGTTCATTTGGTGCTTGCACTTGGTTGAGACATTCGCGCAACTTAGCACCTTCGAGAATTTCTTTCTCCAACAATGCTTGTGCAGTTTCCTCTAGCAACTCGCGGTTATAATGCAAAATACTCAAAGCTATGTGATGAGCATTATCCAGCGTCAGCTTCACTTCCCGGTCAATTTCCTCAGCCACCTTGGGACTAATACTGCGGCGAGGATTTGTGTAACCTTCGAGAAAATGCTGTTGAATCTTCTCAAAAGCCACAGTCCCCAACTTTTCGCTCATTCCATAAATGGTAATCGCTCGTTCTGCCAAATCAGTCGCCTTCTGGATATCATCAGCCGCACCAGTGGAAACCTTGCCAAAAACAATTTCTTCCGCAGAACGTCCACCCAATAAAGTCGCAATCCGGCCGCGAATTTCGTCTTCTATCATCAAGAAACGGTCTTCTTCTGGCATCTGAATTGTATAACCCAAAGCACCCACACCACGAGGGACAACAGAGATTTTTTCCACCTTACCAGCCCCAGGCATTAACGCACCGATGATTGCGTGACCAACTTCGTGATAAGCTACAGTCTTCTTTTCCAGTTCATTCAACACACGAGAGCGTTTTTCTAAACCAGCCACCAAGCGCTCAATAGCTTCATTAAAATCTGCCATAATCACAGCTTGCCGATTTTGTCGAGCTGCCAATAATGCCGCTTCATTCACCAAGTTAGCTAAATCTGCACCCGCAAAACCCGGAGTTCTCGCCGCAATCGTTGACAAATTAACATCTTGAGCTAATTTGACATTTTTAGCATGGACATTGAGAATAGCTTCACGACCGCTTTTATCAGGGCGGTCTACCACAACTTGACGGTCAAATCGTCCAGGACGACTTAAAGCCGGGTCAATGACTTCAGGACGGTTAGTAGCGGCGATAATTATCACCCCTGTGTTAGCGTCAAAACCATCCATTTCGCTGAGTAGCTGGTTGAGAGTTTGTTCGCGTTCATCGTTACCGCCCATCATCGGCCCAGCACCACCGCGAGACTTACCCAGTGCATCTAATTCGTCAATAAAGACAATACAGGGAGCTTGCTGTTTGGCTTGGTCAAACAAGTCTCGAACTCGTGAAGCACCTACACCCACGAATAACTCAATAAATTCTGAACCAGAAATGCTGAAAAAGGGAACACCAGCTTCACCCGCTACAGCTTTAGCCAGCATGGTTTTACCCGTTCCTGGCGGTCCTACTAGCAAGACACCTTTGGGAATTTTTGCCCCCAGTCTGGTGTATTTACCCGCATTTTTGAGAAAATCAATGATTTCTTCGAGTTCGGCTTTAGCTTCATCGACACCAGCCACATCACTAAATTTTACACCCGTAATGCCTTCAGAATAGATGCGGGCTTTGCTTTTACCTACAGTGAGCGCCGCCGGTCCACCACCTTGACGATTGATTAAAAAGCCCCAAATAGTAAAGAAAATTAACGGTGGGATAACCCAGCTAAGTAAAGTAGCAATCCAAGCATTTTCCGATGGAGGTGGTGCAGTAAACTGGACATCATGCTCACGGAGAATTTTGGGCAAATCTAAATCTAGAGCTACTGGCGTAGTGGTAAACACTTGTTTCACCGTTTCGCCTTCAGGAGTTTGGGTTTTGATGGTATATTGAATGCGATCGCTACCCACAACCGCTTGCTCAACTTGATTATTTTGTACCTGAGTAATAAAGTCACTGTAGGGGACTTGGGCTTGTCGCTGCCCAAACAAACTGGGAACAACCAAATTCAGCAGTAATAAAAAACTTAACAGAATCAGTAAACCACCGCCAAACTGCCTAGTTTGCGGCGATTTGTTGGGTTTTTTGGGATAATTATTAGTTTCTACAGGCATTTAAATATACCCTCCAAATTAGTCAATTATCAGTTTTCATCTGTATTCATCTGTAGTTAATTATCTTTTGAAGTACTACACTCACTAGCAAAGTGCCGTATCAGTTCCTAAATTTTCCCTCATCCCCAGGCATATAGAAGTGGCAAATTAAGCAGGTGCGGGGAATTGAGATCATTCTTCTCAGCACTGGACGCAACAAAAAACTTAACAAAGTAGCGAATTTAGCAGTATCGATCTCAAAGTTTGTGTCTGTATAGGTCTATTCTAGAAACTAAAGTCAGTAGCCTAAGATCGGGTATACCCCACAGAAAAATGTGTATTGCCGTACTGTGATGAAAAATAATTTAGGATTTGTAGTGAAATTGCTTGTGCTTTCGGGTCTGCTGTCTGTATTGATTAAGTATGTAGGGCCGATGTTATCCATAGCCGCAACAGATGCTAATGCGCTAATTATAGTTTTGTTACCGAATGTCATTGTCGCGATCGCTTTATTTTGGAGATTTCAGTCAGCACAGAAACAAAATTAGTATAAATTGCTAAAATCAGCTAACCTAATCTCAATTACACAGCTGGGGGGCAGCCTGTGAACCTTGGTCAATGGATCGGCTTAATCGCCATAGTTCTTTCTTTATATATCTTATGGCAAATTCGACAGGTATTGTTGCTAATATTTGCCGCAGTTGTCTTAGCTTCCACCTTAAATCGGCTCGCCAAACGAATTCAACGCTTAGGCGTAAAACGTGGCTTCGCTGTTGTCCTGTCGGTGGTTCTTTTCTTCGCAGGTATAGTATGTTTTTTCTGGCTGATTGTGCCGCCTTTTGCACAGCAGTTTCAAGAACTAACTTATCGAGTTCCCCAAGGATTTGATCGCTTTAATACTTGGTTATTACACTTAGAAACTCTAGTTCCTGTATCTTTGCGTCCTTACATTCCTAATGTTAATAACCTGATTTCAGAAGCCAAACCTTTTCTGAACCAGATAGTAGAAAACTCTTTTGCCTTTGTTTCAGGCTCTTTAGAAGTTTTACTCAAGATTTTACTAGTCCTGGTATTAACAGGGATGTTTTTAGCCGATCCTCAAGCTTATCGCCGATTATTTATTCGACTGTTCCCCTCATTTTATCGCACAAGAATCAATGGAATTTTAGATCAATGCGAACTTTCATTGGAGGGATGGATCACAGGTGCGTTCATTGCTACGAGTGTAGTGGGAATATCTAGTGTGATTGGCTTATCATTTTTGGGTGTGAAAGCCGCCCTAGCTTTAGGAATTTTAGCCGGCTTTCTCAACTTAATACCTAACTTAGGACCGACATTGAGTCTAATACCAGCAATGGCGATCGCCTTATTGGATAGCCCCTGGAAACCTCTGCTTGTCTTACTGCTCTATTTTGTGATTCAACAGATTGATGCCAATTTAGTGACTCCCACTATCATGGCAAATCGAGTTTCACTCCTACCTGCTGTAACCTTAATTTGCCAACTATTTTTCGTTACCTTCTTTGGCTTTTTAGGATTATTCTTAGCCCTCCCCTTAACAGTGGTTGCTAAGATTTGGCTGCAAGAAGTATTGATTAAAGATGTTCTAGATGAATGGGGAAAAATCCCCCCCCAAGAAACTGAGTTAGTCATAATTTCTCAATCTTCCATCTCAGATAATGATTGGAAGACAGAAACTCCAGATGACGAGCAACAGCCAAACATTGATGATATTTTGCCACAACAAGAATAATTACTCATTTATTTCTCTTTTTGCTTTTTTTGGCAGACTTATACCAACTTAATATAAAGATGCATAAATAGAATTTAACCAAAAATCCAGTTCCCCTCCTCGCTTGCACCGGAGGGATTAGGGGTAGGGTCGAAATAATATGCAGCCTCACAAATAATTGGTATTAGGCGTTAATTTACAGCAGTTTTCATGTATTTAGACCACATATAGCAGGTTGCAGATAAATGAAGTACGAATTTTATATTAAAGCTCTTGTGGGGTGGGCATCTTGCCCGCCCTAGTGTACTTTTCTCAAATGAAATATGCTGTATTTGCTTCTGAATTGCGCCTCTGCGTGAAATTCAAAATCACTCAAGTCAAGTTTTTGAAGACAATTTTTAGTAACTCAACACGTGTAAAAGGTTTCGTCAAATATCCAGTGGCTCCGACTAATCTCGCTTTTACCCTATCAATAATTCCCTTATAACCCGTGACAAAAATAACCGGAGTATTTTGAAATATCGGATTATTTCGGATAAGTCGGCACAACTCATAACCGTCAATTCCAGCCATATTCAGATCCAGTAAAATCAAATCTGGTTGGTGTCGAATAATCGACATTACAGCTTTTAGTGGATTATTAATTGCGACGACAAAAAAAGTTTCCCCTTCTAAAAAACGGCTAATTTCCTTGAGAATTGTGGGACTATCATCCACAGAAACAATTTTATAAACTTTTTTGGGGGTTATGGTAGCAGCCATTACTCTTTCAGCCGGAGGATTTATGTTATTTGATATTGTTAAGCCCTGAATATTTTCTCTTGCATGATCAGAAATATCCGGGAATTGCTCTACAGAATTGTCCGCGTAAGATTCAATTGTATTATTACTTGTCTCTACTGGTATAGCTACTAAATTTGTTTGCAGTAATTCTCTGGAATAACTAGAAGATAATGACAACTTTTCCACATTTCTCGGTAATTGATCAAAAGGTGGATCTGGTTCATGTAATATAACTTCGCCTTTAATAATGTAAGGGTATAGTGTTTTAGCTAGTTCAATTTCATCTTGATTCATCATCATCGCCAGATGACGTAGACTGAACCCCTTCATCCAGTTAATTAGATTTGCCTGGAGAGATGTAAAAGTTTGATTGTGGACTATGTTATTAATCAACAGATATGGACGTTGATAAGGTGAAGAGATATAAGGTGTTAAAATTCGCCAATTATCTAATTGGATTTGACAACGTTCTATAACTTTTCCGACATCCAGTCTGCATACTTCTGATACTTTTGGCTGGGAATGGCTTAATGCAAAATGACCAGATTTAATTAACAAAAATGATTCGACTACTTCTGTAACTAATTCTTGAAGCAGCAATGTTGCTTGTTGCGTATTCAAATAGCCTTGATTAATCAGCCAGTGAATAGCTTGATAATCAGCAGGTTGATGATTGAGATCACTATCATCTTCTATGAACTGATTGTGTAAGTCTGGTTCAAAAATTAAGCGTAATTGGACACGAATTTCACTAGTAAGCGGTGGAATTTGATCGCTAAGGCGATGCAGATGGCGTTCTAGCCGATCAAACGGCTCTACGGAATGAGTAGCGTAAATTATCTTACCTTGATTTAAGTAAATTGCCCAGGTAACTAATTTACTAAAAGCTTGTAAACTTGTAGTATCATAGCAACTAGATAAGTGTCTTAACAGACTCTGAGGACTTAGGGTTCTGAAAGTGCCAAAAGTATTCATATTTGGGAGTATTTTTGAGACATTATACAGAATATAGCTAAAATTCAACTCTCATTAAATCAAATATTTTAATGTTGATTTAATTAAGATATTATCAATCAGGGTGTATTTATATAAGAAAAACCAAAATATTTATAATTTAAATATTTTGTTAAACTTTGTCATGGCTACTGTGGAAAAATATTTTTTAGGCAACTTTAGGCACAAAATATTATGCTTACACCAGTTGAATTTTCTGCTCTCGATGTAAATTGTCTTTATCGGAAAAAATGACTTTTAACATTAAGATTTCCTGAAATAAATCTAGAATTCAATTATCTTTGAAGTTGCGATTTATTCGTCCATAGAAATGAACGCTACAGGCTCATAAACCCAGCCTTGATTATCAAGCTAATTAGGCACGTCTTCATTCAAAAATGCTATATATAGATAATTTAGTCAAAACTATCTGTTTCATAAAGATTGCACTAATTAGCGCTAAACATTTATGTTTAGTGTTGTAGACTCCGGAAAGTCAACTATATACTTTGAAAAAAGGAAAATAAAGCCTTGGACTATAACATAACGAAAAAAGTTATGCACGATACCTTAAAACTCGATGAAATAGTTGAATTTGCTGAAAATCCTGAACCACGTTGCCCTTGTGTGCTGTTGCTGGACACATCTGGCTCAATGCAAGGAGATCCCATAGAGGCTTTAAATCAGGGCTTGCTGAGTTTAAAGGATGAATTAGTGAAAAATTCCTTGGCAGCCAGAAGGGTGGAAGTGGCGATCATCACTTTTGATAGTAATGTCAACATAGTCCAAGACTTTGTGACAGCCGATCAATTTAACCCGCCAATCTTGACAGCACAGGGATTAACGACAATGGGGGCGGGAATTCATAAAGCATTAGACATGGTGCAAGAGCGTAAATCCCTATATCGAGCCAATGGTATTGCTTACTATCGTCCTTGGGTATTCATGATTACAGATGGAGAACCACAGGGTGAATTAGATGATCTCATAGAGCAAGCAGCGCAACGACTGCAAGGAGATGAAGCCAATAAACGAGTCGCATTCTTCACAGTCGGGGTAGAAAACGCTAACATGATGCGCTTAAATCAATTAGCTGTGCGGACTCCGCTCAAACTCAAAGGACTTAACTTTATTGAGATGTTTGTTTGGTTGTCAGCTAGTATGTCAGCAGTTTCCCATTCCCAGGTAGATGAACAGGTAGCACTACCACCCATTGGCTGGGGGACTCTTTAAGAGCTTGAGCGCGGCTTAAACTCACAAAGCTAGCGGACTTGAAAAAATCTATGAACACAACATCAAAACAGATATCTCATTGGCGAGTAGTCGCCGCCTCTGTATGTGGTACCAGCCACATCAGAAACAAGCAACTGTGTCAAGACGCTCACCACTGGCAGCTATTACCAGGTAATGTGTTGGTGACTGCGGCGGCTGATGGTGCAGGTTCTGCCAGCCAGGGAAAAATCGGAGCAATGGTAGCTGTAGAAACAGCAATAGAAACCCTTTCTATTCAAGAAATTACTCCAGACTGCCTTGGAGATGATGCCATTGTACAATCACTATTGAATCAGGCCTTGCTATCTGCGAAAAAAGCCGTAGAGGATGAAGCGGTAGCTTGTAGCAAACAGCCACAAGATTTAGCAACTACCTTAATTATTATGGTTGCCACACCAGATATGGTAGCAGTTGTACAAATTGGTGATGGTTTAGCAGTAGCTAAGGATGATCAGGGTAACTTACTGGCACTGACAATACCTGACAATGGCGAATACATTAACCAGACGACTTTTTTAACTTCCCCTCATGCTTTAGATACAGCACAAATGAGATTATGGCGTGAAACCATAGTTAATGTTGGTGTCCTCACCGATGGACTGCAAATGCTGGCTTTAAACATGGTGGTTGGTGAACCTCACAAACCATTCTTTTTTCCCTTATTCGACTTTGTGGAAAATGCCGAAGATCAGACATTAGCCAAAGAGCAGTTAGTGAGGTTTTTAGGTTCTGAGCGGATTACCCAACGTACTGATGATGATTTGACGCTGATTTTAGCTAGCCTCATCTAGAGTCGTGATTCATTGCGTCTGAATAAGTGAGTGCTTTGAAGCTGGCGATCGCTCACGATCTTTTATCTCAGCAATGTTGTGGTGATCTTGCGATATTAGTCTTTTACATAACCCCATTCACCGTAATTTTATCATGCAGGTCTTACGTTGTCTTCCCAAACCAGAAATTATCAACCTCAGCGTTAGTTTGGGGCGTGGCGGTGAAGCTTGTATCTATGCAGTGCCGTCCTGTGGTGATTTAGTCGCCAAGGTTTATCACAAGCCAACAGTTGCTCACGCCCACAAACTTCAGGCGATGCTGGCCAACCCTCCAGAAAACCCGACGGCTAGCTTGGGGCATATTTCCATTGCTTGGCCGCAGGATTTATTACGGGCGACAGATCAAAGCAATGAAATCATTGGCTTTTTGATGCCCCATATTCGGGGGATGCGCCCCATTATCGACTTTTACAATCCGAGAACCCGTCGCGAACATTGTCCCTTATTCAATTATCAGTATCTGCTTCGCACGGCTCGCAATTTAGCAGCAGCTTTTGCCGCTTTGCATAGTAGTGGATATTGCGTTGGTGACGTGAATGAGTCAAATATTCTGGTCAGCGATACAGCACTGGTGACTTTGGTAGATACTGACTCTTTCCAAGTGTACGATCCTGATCAAAATATTGTTTATCGCTGTTCAGTGGGTAAACCTGAGTTTACTCCACCGGAACTACAAAATAAAACTTTTGCTCAACACGATCGCAAAATTACCCATGACTCCTTTGGCTTGGCGGTGTTGATTTTTCAACTTTTAATGGAAGGTACTCACCCCTTTTCGGGAATCTTTCAAGGTATTCCAGAGCCACCACCCTACGAAGCCCGCATTGCGGCGGGACATTTCACTTACAGTCAAAAGCACCAAGTCCCTTATCGCCCCACCCCCATCGCACCTGCTTGGGAAGTGCTTCATCCCAAGTTGCAAGAATTGTTTTTACGTTGTTTTGAGGATGGTCACCATGACCCAGAACTGCGCCCCAGCGCCCAAACTTGGCTATCAGTTTTAGCTGAAGCCGAAGATAGCCTGATTACTTGTACGACTAATCCCCAGCATCGCTACAATAACCATTTAGATAGTTGTCCTTGGTGTGAACGGACTTTGCGCTTAGGTGGACGTGACCCATTTCCATCACCTAGAGCGGTAGAAAATCGCGAACATCTGCGCCCGCGAGTCGTACCTAAAAGGCGTTACGCCCAGCGTCCACGTTCTCCACAACCAGTTAGTCCGCAGTACCAAGTCAATTATTGGCATCCAGTGGCTATCCCTAGCTATTTTCCGGCTCAAAATCGCAAGAAGACCAAGTTTTATCCTGCTATCTTCTGTTTAATGGGCTTTGGTCTATTGGGCTATCTGGACGTAGCGATTAAATTGACTCGTCCTTATGTTTCTCAAAATGCCTTGACTCAACAAACGGTGATGGCTCGTTCTCAGAAATTAGAGGCAGAAACTCTGACTTTCGCAGATTACTATACCCAGGGTCATGCTGCTTACCAAATTCGAGATTATGAGCAAGCAGTCAAAAAGTTTAGCCAAGCCCTAGAGCAGGAACCGGCAAATGCCAGAGCTTTTGTTAACCGGGGCAATGCTCGCTACAATTTGAGAGATTATGAAGGCGCTCTGCAAGACTATAACAAAGCTTTGGAGATTAACCCTGAAGAAGTCAAAGCTTTTGTCAACCGCGGCAATGCCCGTTATATGATGGCTGAACATAGCCACGATCCTGATCGAGAATATCACATGGCGATCGCAGATTTTAATCAAGCTCTGGGAATCAACGATCAAGAAGCTGAAGCCTATATTAGAAGAGGTATTGTTCGTTCTCAAATAGCTAAATATAGCAGCGAATCTGTACAAGAATATCAACAAGCAATTGTGGATTTTAGCCAGGCGATTCGACTCAATGCATCCAGAGCAGAAGCTTATTTTCAGCGCGGTGAAGTGCGCTATAAAATGGCACAATTTAGCAGCAACTTTCTTCCAGAATATCAACAGGTAATAGCTGACTTTAACCAAGCACTGAAAATAAATGGCAACCTGGCGAAAGTTTATCTCAAGCGAGGGATGATTCGCTACGAACTTACACAATATACTGGAAAAGACTCTGACCCAAATAATCTCAAGGCTATTGAAGATTTAGAAACAGCCGCCAAACTTTCCTTAGAACAAGAGGATACAGAAAGCTACCAGCAAGCACTGAGCAGTATCTGTGTAATCATAGAAAGCCAATGTACTGCGTTATTACAAAGCTCTGCTATGTTGAAATATACAGGTAAAAATTAATTAGAAAGCTAGTAGTCTGAAACCTAGTTTTTGCCTAAATCGTTTTTCTTTTTTGAAATAAAATTTTCATGATAAGGGCTAGCATGAGACTACTCTTATCATGTTTGACTATTTTTACTATATGTAATCGACACAATTATCATTATCCAAATATTCATCTGTATTTTATATATAAAACAAAATCATTTACGGCTTCTTCATCAATTTGTCAAAAATAATAGTTATATTATGTACGGAAAGAAAGACATTAACCAGGCAATTTTTTCTGATCCACGTGCATCCTCTTCATCCCGAAAAATTTAAATAATAATCTGCCTACAAATCTCCAAAAAGGTAATTGTATGAAAGCAGTCATTCTGGCTGGAGGACTCGGTACACGCCTCAGTGAAGAAACGAGTATCAGACCTAAGCCAATGGTGGAAATTGGTGGTAAACCAATTCTTTGGCACATCATGAAGACTTACTCTGCCCACGGTATTAATGATTTTATCATTTGTTGTGGATATAAAGGTTACATCATTAAAGAGTATTTTGCTAATTACTTTTTACATATGTCAGATGTTACCTTTGATATGCGATTCAACCAAATGAATGTGCATTCTGGCTATGCCGAACCCTGGCGCGTCACCTTAGTAAATACGGGTGATTACACAATGACAGGTGGACGCTTAAAACGCATCAGTGATCATGTTGGTAATAGCACATTTTGCTTCACATATGGCGATGGTGTAAGTAACATCAATATTACAGAGTTAATTAAATTTCATCAAGAACAAAAAACCTTAGCGACACTGAGTGCAGTGCAACCCGCAGGACGCTTTGGTGCTATTTCTTTAGGACATGAGCAAACTAAAATCAACAGCTTTCAGGAAAAACCTGAAGGTGATGGCGCATGGATTAATGGCGGTTACTTTGTCTTAGAACCAGAAGCAATTAACTTGATTTCTGATGACTCTACAGTTTGGGAAAAAGAACCATTAGAAAAACTGGCACAGATGGATCAGTTATCTGCTTTTAAACATAATGGTTTTTGGCAGCCGATGGATACTTTACGCGATAAAAACCACCTAGAAGAACTGTGGAAAAGTGGTGATGCTCCTTGGAAAGTGTGGTAACTCTGAATTGCCATATCTGAAGGTGTCATTGATTGGGAATAGGTGGTTGATTTACGCCGTGCTGCATGAGGAGAATTTATCCAATGAAATCAAATTTTTGGGCGGGAAAAAAAGTTTTTGTCACCGGACATACAGGCTTTAAAGGTAGTTGGTTATCTCTGTGGTTACAAATGTTAGGGGCTGAGGTCTGTGGTTACGCTTTAACTCCTCCCACACCTGTGAATTTGTTTGAGTTAGCTCACATTGGTGATGGCATGACATCGGTGGTAGGAGACATCAGAGATTTAGATTTTCTCCAGCAAGTGATGCAAACCTACCAGCCAGATATTGTGATGCATCTGGCCGCTCAGGCGTTGGTGCGGGAATCTTACTACAACCCAGTAGACACCTATGCTGTGAATATCATGGGAACAGTCAACTTATTGGAAGCAGTCAGGAATGTACCCAGCGTCAGAGCAGTAGTTTCAGTCACCTCTGATAAATGTTATGAAAATCGGGAATGGGTTTGGGGCTACCGGGAAACTGATGCTATGGGGGGATATGACCCTTACAGCAGTAGTAAAGGATGTGCTGAATTAGTCACTACAGCTTATCGTCAATCATTTTTCAATCCGGCTGATTACGCACAACATGGGGTAGCTGTAGCCAGTGTTCGAGCTGGAAATGTGATTGGCGGTGGAGATTGGGCTAAAGACCGACTGGTTCCAGATATTCTCAACGCTTGGCTTGCAGGGAAAGAAGTTGTGATTAGAAATCCCCAAGCAGTGCGCCCTTGGCAACACGTTCTGGAACCTCTGAATGGTTACTTAATGCTGGCTGAAAAACTATTTACTCAGGGTTCACTTTATTGTGGAGGCTGGAATTTTGGGCCGAATGAGTCAGGAGTGAAAACTGTAGCTTGGGTAGTTGACCAACTTCAGCAGTTTTGGGGTGATGATGCTCATTGGATTCAGGATGCTGGAGTTCAACCCCATGAAGCCAATTTATTAACCTTGGATTGTGCTAAAGCCCGGACTCAAATTCACTGGAAACCACGATTAGATTTACCCACAGCTTTAGCTTGGATTGTGGATTGGACTAAAGCTTGGCAACAAGGCTGTGATATGCGGCAAAAGAGTCAATCTCAAATTCAGCAGTTTATGCAACTTGCACATTTACAGCAACGAGAAATTTCTTGGCTGGGAGTTGAAGCCGGGGAAAATGTGCCTCAAGTCGCTGAATCAAGAACTTAAAAATAACTGACATACACAATTCAAAACTTAGTTATATATACCATGTTTACTACTCTTGGAGATAAGTTTTTTTCTCTGCAATCAGAGCTAAGTTACAGATCATTATGTTGGCAACATGGAAAAAAATTGCCTGTACTAGCAGCAAGCGATCGCGTAATTCTTGACTCGATTAAACGTGACGGAATTCACATCACAAACCTGACAGAATTAGGATTAACTTCTACCTCAAAACTGTTGAGTTCTGCTTACCGTTTACTGCCAAGTATGGGAACAGCTAACTACAGCAGTTCAACCCAAAATCCGCCAGAAATTTTCATAGTTACGGATTTACCATCATTTTATAACTGGGGAAAGGAACAAAGGCTGTTCAACATTATTGAAAATTACATCGGTCTTCCGGTGGCTTATCATGGTGTACATTTACGTAAAGACTTTGCCAACACAGAGCAGTTTCAGACACTGCTATGGCATAAAGATATAGAAGACCGCCGAATTCTCAAAATTATTATCTACTTAACTGATGTGGAAGAAAAACATGGACCTTTTGAATATGTGCCAATATCTTTAATTTCCAGAGCAAAAGCTTATCGAATTCAACGCAAAATTAAAAACTTAGGCGGAATTGATGATCAAACTCTAAATAAAATTGTCCCAAAATCCGCTTGGAAATCTTGCCCTGGAAAGGCAGGTACAGTTATTTTTGCTGATACAAGACGAATTTTACATCATGGCACTCTCCGCACCGAAGAACGGTCAACGCTATTTTTTGCCTATACTGCCAACCCCGCAAAGCGTCCAGAACTGTGTACTCATTACTGGGATAATACCTATCCCAGACCAACTGTAAACAGAGAATTTGATGAAGATCAACTAGAAACTCTAGAAAAAGTACCAGTAACAACACAATTAAATTAAGTAGATCGGCGTAAATAAAGTTAACTGGCTAGGGTCGTCATTTGTCCTTTGTCATTGGTCATTGGTGAAGGTTTCAGGATGTAATATAGTTTGGTTTATTCCTGCTTACCTACTTAGTTATAACTTCATCTGGTTAAACACTGATAATTTTTTATGATTTTTACCACAACTGCACTCAAAGACGCATTCATTGTTGATGTAGAAAAAAAGCCGGATCATCGGGGATTTTTTGCCCGTGGTTTCTGCGCCCAAGAATTTATGGCTCATGGTTTAAAGCCTACAGTTTCCCAATGTAATATATCTTTTAACTACAAGCAGGGTACTGTACGGGGAATGCATTATCAAGTTTCTCCAGCCGCAGAAACAAAATTGGTGCGTTGTACTAAAGGCGCTATCTATGACGTAATTATTGATATGCGTCCGGAATCGCCAAGTTTTTTATCATATATTGGTGTAGAATTGACCGCAGAAAATCACCGGGCTTTGTATGTCCCAGAAATGTTTGCTCACGGTTATCAAACTCTCACAGATGAGGCTGAGGTCGTTTATCAAGTGGGTGAGTTTTATACACCAGGTTATGAACGAGGATTACTCTATAATGACCCATTTTTTAATATTGAATGGCCTCTAGAAGTAAGTGAAATTTCTGAGAAAGACTTAAGTTGGACTTTGCTGGAAATGATTCCGGTTGGTAGTGCAGATCCTAGATAAACAGTTATCAGTTATCAGTCTATTTACTGTTTTAAAGTTTACTTTGAGCAAATAATTAAGAGAGGAATTTAGCTAATGATTATTATTGATCGTGCCTTAGAAGCCCGCGCCGCAGCCGGAAATCCGGTGAAAGTGGGGATGATTGGTGCTGGTTTTATGGGTCGGGGAATTGCTAATCAAATTATCAATTCAGTTCCGGGAATGGAGTTGGTGGCGATTTTTAGCCGTCAGGTTGATGCAGCTAAACGAGCTTATACAGAAGCGGGACTAGAAAATATTCAAGTTGTAACGAGTGTCACTGAATTAGAAGAGGCGATCGCTCAGGATAAATATGCAGTTACGGAAGATGCTGGATTACTCTGTCAAGCTGAGGGCATTGATGCCATTATTGAAGTCACTGGTGCAGTAGAATTTGGCGCTAGGATCGTCATGGAAGCGATCGCTCATGGCAAACACGTAATTATGATGAATGCCGAACTTGACGCGACTATCGGCCCCATCCTCAATGTGTACGCCAACAAAGCCAAAGTCATTCTCAGCGCCTGTGATGGTGATCAGCCAGGGGTAGAAATGAATCTCTACCGATTTGTCAAAAGTATTGGTCTGACTCCGTTATTGTGCGGTAACATTAAAGGACTTCAAGACCCTTATCGTAATCCTACGACTCAAGAAGGATTTGCTAAACGTTGGGGTCAAAAAGCCCACATGGTGACTAGTTTTGCCGATGGAACCAAAATTTCCTTCGAGCAGGCGATCGTTGCCAACGCCACAGGAATGAAAGTCGCCCAGCGGGGAATGCTCGGCTACAACTTCAGTGGTCATGTTGATCAAATGACCAAAATGTACGACGTTGATCAACTTAAAGAACTCGGTGGTATCGTTGATTATGTAGTTGGCGCTCAACCTAGCCCTGGTGTATTTGTATTTGCCACTCACGACGACCCCAAACAACGCCACTATCTCGATTTGTACAAGTTAGGTGAAGGCCCTTTATATAGCTTCTACACTCCTTATCACCTCTGTCATTTTGAAGTTCCATTATCTGTAGCCCGTGCTGTCCTGTTTCAAGATGCTGTCTTATCTCCACTAGCAGGCCCCGTGGTCGATGTGATCACCACTGCCAAAATTAATCTCAAAGCCGGCGAAACCCTAGATGGTATTGGCTACTATATGACCTACGGTCAATGTGAAAATTCTTCTATTGTGCAAGAGCAAAAATTACTACCAATCGGTTTAGCAGAAGGTTGTCGACTCAAACGAGATATTCCCCAGGATCAAGTCCTGACTTACGATGATGTCGAATTGCCTCAAGGCAGACTTTGCGACCAACTACGCGCTGAACAAAACGTTTATTTTGCATCAGAAAAAGTTCTGGCTACCGTGGGATAAAATCAGTAATTTATATATCACTAGCTTCAATTAAAGCTGTGATCCCCTCAAGCTTCCTGATCAGTAGTTTGAGGGCATCTTCTACAGATACATCAGCTAACTAAACTAGAGAAATAAACCTTTGTAGTCAGGAGTTTAGTCCTAGCAACCGTGATCATCAGCGCTAAAGCACTGACTATAAACACATTTGTAAAATCATTCTTTGTCGCCGATAATTCTGAGCAAATGCTCACGTTTAGCCCCAATAGAAATTCATGTTGTTTAATCATATAGTATTAAAGCTAAACACCTGGATTTAGTGATAAAATTCAATAACAAAGTAAATCAACGCGCTTTTTCTACATTGTCTGGATTGGTAACTAGAGGTAAAAGATATGAGAATGGGCATTTATCGTTCTGAAACCTAAAGTTGTTCAAAGCAACTTGCTGGCAAGTTTTCCGCCAAACTTATGAATAAAATTAGATAAAACTATGAAAATTGCTCTAGTTCATGATTATTTAACCCAGCGCGGTGGAGCAGAGCGCGTATTTGAATTACTTTGTAAGCGTTACCCCGAAGCGGATGTTTTCACTTCTTTGTACAATCCGCAAAAGACTATTGATATGGGTGATCGGATAGTCAAAACTACTTTTTTGCAAAAAATTCCCGGCGCAGCCAAGTATTTTAGATTGATGGCTCCTTTGTATTTTCCTGCCTTTCGGGCGTTGGATCTACAAGATTACGATTTGATTATTAGTAGTAGTACTAGCTTTGCCAAAGCAGTACGCAAACGTCCAGATGCAAAACATATTTGTTTTTGTCATAATGTTACCCGTTTCTTGTGGGATACGGAAACTTATTTAAGGGAGTATGGGGACTATCGATATTTTGCGCCGTTAATTGAACAGATTTTTCAATTGATGCGAAATGTAGATTTAAAATATGCTCAGGAACCTGACCTTTATATTGCTAACTCTAGTGTAGTCGCCCGTCGTATTCAAAAAATTTACCACAAACAAGCAATTGCCATTAACTATCCAATTGATACAAATAATTTTTTGTTTTCAGATATAAAAGATGAATACTATCTGGCTTCGGCGCGGATGATCAGCTATAAGCGGCTAGATATAATCATCGAAGCCTTTAATTGGCTAGGTTGGCAATTATTAATCTCAGGTGATGGGCCAGAACAAGAACGACTCAAAGCCAAAGCCTTAGATAATATTAAGTTTTTAGGACACGTCAGTGATGCTCAACGTAAAGAATTATTTTCTAAAGCCAAGTCTGTGATTGTGGCCGCCTTAGAAGACTATGGATTAGTTCCCGTAGAGGCTAATGCTAGTGGCACACCAGTGATTGCCTACGGAGCCGGTGGAGTATTAGATACACAGATCCACGGTAAAACAGGGGTATTGTTTAACAGACAAACACCAGAATCCATACAATCTGCATTATTAGAGTCCGGAGGAATCACTTGGAATTATGAAAATATTCGTAATCATGCAGTAAACAATTTCTCGGAACCAGTATTTTTTAGCAAGGTTGAGCAACTTATTGAACAAACTTGTAGTATCAATTAATCATTTTTGCCCAGAAGGTGACATTGATCAACCTGGAAACCAAGATGGAGTTTGACTTTTTTAATTACGAATTAGAATTACGTAAAGTCTCTAGCTACGCCACACTATATGAGGATGGCGGTGCGGTAGCTCTAGGGCTATTACGAATTGGTATTAACTCTTTTATCCCCCAGGGGGAAGTCAGCTACGCGTAGCGTCTCGCAGATAAGGATAATAAACATGAATCAAGCTCGTCTTAATCCCGGTATAAATCAGGTTAATAACTCTAATACAGAACCAAGCTACGGACAGCTGTTTAAAATATTTATTCGCAGATTTCCTTGGTTTTTAGCAGTCTTTATGACTTCAGTCACCCTGGCGGCTGTGGTAACTTCTAGGACAAAACCTACCTACAGAAGCTCGATGCAGCTGCTTGTAGAACCTAACTATCAAGGTAGGCAAGAAGGCGCTGGCACAGACAGTCAATTCATCGAGCCTAATATTCAGATAGATACAGCAACCCAGCTAAATCTGATGCAAAGTTCAGGACTCATCCAACAGGCAGTTGACAAACTCCAATCGGATTATCCTGATATCACTGTCAACGAAATTAAAGCATCTTTAGTTCTGAATCAACTCAGATCCCAAGAAGATAATCTGGCTACAAAAATTTTCCAAGTAGACTATACTGCCCAAGATCCAAAAAAAACACAAAATGTTCTAGCGACAATTCAGCAAGTTTATGTGGAATACAACAAACAGCAACAGGATTCGCGGTTACAAAAAGGTTTACAAGTTATTCGGGAACAGTTAAGTAAAGCCAGCGAGGAAGTGAATGCTTCGGAGACTAACCTACAACGATTTCGCCGCAACCAAAATTTAATCGATCCTGAGTCACAAGCTAAAGCCTTAGAAGATTCTTTAAACACTATTGAACAAGAGCGTCGGACTACCCGTTCTCAGTATCAAGAAGCTGTAGCCCGTCAAAAATCTCTGCAAGAACAACTGAAGCGTTCTCCACAAAATGCTCTGGTTGCTTCTCGTCTGAGTCAGTCTACTCGCTACCAAGGTTTACTCAACGAAATTCAAAAAACCGAACTAGCATTAGCTCAAGAACGTTTGCGTTTTACGGATGAAACTCCGAATGTGCAAAAACTCCAAGAACAATTGGAAAGCCAGAAGCAATTATTGCAACAAGAGGTGGGCAGAACTTTAGGCGTACAGTCTAGTGGTGCAACTACTTCCCAAGAACCTCTGTTGGAACAAGGACAATTCGGTGAAATTGACCTCAATCTGGCTAGTCAGCTTGTGGAGACGCAAACAACTATAGTTGCTTTAAGCGCCCGCGATCAAACTTTGGCGGAGAAAGAAAATCAATTGCGTTTTGAAATCAAACGCTTTCCGCCGCTGTTGGCTTATTACAATCGAATTATGCCACAGCTGCAATTTAGCCGTGAAAGGTTAGAGGAGCTATTGCGAGCCGAACAGAAATTGCGCCAAGAACTTGCCAAGGGTGGGTTTAATTGGGAAGTTGTGGAGGAACCACAATTAGGGATGCAATTGGGACCCAATCTCCGGCAGAATCTGTTGTTGGGTGGAGTTGTGGGGTTGATGTTGGGAGGTATTGCTACTTTTATTCGAGAAGCGTCTGATGATGCTGTTCATACTACTGCTGAATTGGAAAAGCAGGTTTCTTTGCCGTTGTTGGGAACTACTCCCAAACTGCCAACTACCAAGAACAGAGAATCAATTATCAAGTTGCCTTTTGGTAAACCAGAAGTTCTTTCTCCCTGGACAATTCAAGTGTTGCAGTCCCCACCACGTTGGGAATCATTGGATTTAATTTTCAAAAATATTGAACTTTTAAATTCTGTTGCCAATTTGAAGTCTCTGATGATTACCTCGGCTTTGCGAGATGAGAGTAAGTCAGCTTTGGCTTTGGGTTTGGCGATGAGTGCGGCTCGTTTACACAAACGGGTACTATTGATTGATGCCAATTTACGAGAACCTAGTCTTCACGAACAGCTGAATCTTCCCAATGAGCAAGGGCTATCTACTCTCCTGGCTAGTGATGTCACTATCCCCAAGCAAATTGGAGTTCCCACTTTAGGTTCAGCGTACATCGATATTTTAACGGCTGGGCCGATACCTGCTGATCCGGCAAATCTGTTGAGTTCACCACGGATGATGCAATTGATGTCGGTATTTGAGGATAATTATGATTTGGTACTCATAGATGCTCCGCCAGTTCTCGGTTTGGTGGATGCTATGCTGACAGCTTCATCTTGTCGGAGTGTGGTGCTGGCGGCAAGTATGAGTAAGGTAACTCGCAGCCAATTAGCCCAAGCTACAGCTATGTTGAGCAGGTTAAACTTGATTGGGGTGGTGGCGAATGGAGTCTCCAACTCTGGCAGTACCTATGTACAGTATCCCAAGCCGTCTCAGTCGTCTCAATTGGCGCTGAAACAGGCGGTAGAAAAATAGCGGATATTTTGGGCGATGCATGGCGGACAAGGGAATAGTCAGCTTCTACTTGTCTCTGTGTGCAAATTTACTAATTGAAAGGTTTTATCTGATGTGCGATCGCCGTGTTTGGTATGCGATCGCACATATGTTTTTTGGAGCCTTTGTTGATCATCTTCAACCGCGATCGCTGGAATTTGAAAACATTCTAGATTCCCCTAAATCCCCGCCTGTTGCTTATGGGGAAATCCCCTAACAGGAGAAGACCGCACTGGCTCCCCTGAAAAAGCCGGGCTGTTTTATTCCCTAATTAAGCAGAATTATGTGGATCAATAAGTGCCTAAAATTACAATTCGCCACTTTTAAAATAACCTCGCATCTCAATTTTTTCGTATATTACTATTACTTCAAACTAAGTATATTTATAACAGCTTTATATTTAACTGGAAAAATGACTGCCTGTTTAAAGACTAAATAAAGAATCTATCGCAGCATATAGTCATTACCCCAAACTCTTATATCCTAGAGATTAAAGCCCCTTCTCAACAGCTAAAAGACAAAGGTAAACTAGATTTTGTAAGATTGATAAAAAATAGGTAGTCGTAACTAAACTTATATCTGAAGTTATCAGACACTTGAGAAATAGGGGAATTTTTTTCTACACTTCCCCATCGTCCCTTAGTTATTCAAGAGAAACCCCCGTTTCACCATCAGCTTTCTCAGTGTCTTTACTGCTACTTGTCTGCTTAGTATCTTTCTTGTTTGTACATCTTTACACCAGCAGAATTTACCCAGATTTGGACTTATCTGGAGTGCAAGTTAAAAGAGCATACTTTTGCACGCAATCACCTACATATTTTTGGAGCAAAACAAAATTCTGTTCGGAGTCTTTGGCATTGATAGCCGTAAATATTAACTCAGCAATTCACTATTGTATAGATCCAAAGACATATGACAATTTCATTAATTACTGCTCTTCATAATTCCTCTGGTGACATCCAGAAACACCACAATAATAACTTTTCCTACTGTACACTCCAATGGCGGCGGGGTCAATTATTGGTGAAATCTTCCCCACAAACTAAACAGCTTCATCTGCCTTCTTTGCATGACGAGCAATTATTAGTAAATTGCTTAAAAAAAACTCTAGTAAATTTGGTGAGTATAGATCCAAATGTTGGTGAAGATTATCTAAAACTTTGGGTTGAAGCCTGTGAACAAGCTCGTAAGCCGATATTTATTCGCCTACCCTCTAGCGAGAAACCAGCCAAACCAGGTAGTGCTGGGCAAAAACTAATTGACTGGATGGCTGCTTTATTTTTGCTACTACTCATGAGTCCAGTGATGCTGGCATTATTTGTGATTTTACAGATTGACTCACCAGGAGCAGTTTTTACCAGTGAGTGGCAGGTTGGAGAACGAGGTAAAGTTTTTCGGGCGATCAAGTTTTGTACAACCGCAAAAGATCATATTACACCTTTAGGTCGTTGGATGCGTAAATACGATTTAGATCATCTACCCCAGTTGTGGAATGTGCTGCGCGGTGAAATGACTTTGATGGGATCTCGTAGTTGCACTTTAGAAAATGCGGTGCGGCTAACTTTGGCGGGAAAACAGCAAATGAATCCACCATCACAGATGACGGATTCATGGGAAGAATCTAGTGTATTACATTTGGATAGCCAAACACTGTGATGTTTTTGGTAACTAAATTCAGTCGCTAAGGTGCGTTAGGTAAAGTGCTATAACGCACCCGGAGAAAGAGCAGGAATTTCTGATATTACCTTAAATAAAAGGGTTATTGAGCATCTCTATGACTTATCTAATTGACCACATTTTTTTTAGAGAAAACTCATGTATACTCAAGCTTCTCAAATAATAGGCGATCGCTTCAAGGCTACTAAATTTTGGCAAAGCAATTATTTAATCATCCGAGAATTTAAATATTTCCCCAAACTGGCAATTTTAGCTTTAGTATTTTCCTTTCTAGCTGCCAGCTTTGAAGGTGTTAGTATTGGGTTTTTGCTTTCATTTCTGCAAAATTTAACTACTCCTGATGCGGCACCAATGCAAACGGGAATTGCCTGGTTTGACACCTGGATTTTAGCGGCTCAGGCTTCGGCAATTAATAGACTATATCGCATCTCTTTACTGATTTTATTGAGTACATGGATTCGGGCTTGTTTCAATTATCTGTCACACGTCTACATAGAAATAACTCAATTATTTCTAGCTGACAGGTTGCGAAAACAAATTTTTGAGCAGTTGCAAGGTTTACCGTTAAGTTACTATGCTAAAACTCGCTCTGGTGAACTAGTTAATACGATTACTACTGAAATTGAAAGGATGAAACAGTGGTTTAGTGGAGCATCATTTTTGATGACCAGAGCCATCACTGCTTTTGTCTACTTTATCTCGATGTGTTTATTATCGTGGCAACTGACTATTATTTCTTTTTTCTTGTTCACCTTGGTAGGAGTAGGATTATCAACACTCAATGCTCGCGCTAGAGAAACCAGTTTTAGTACTTCCATTGCTAATGGAAACTTTACTTCCATAGCGATTGAATTTATTAATGCCATTCGCACAGTTCAGGCATTTTCAACTCAAGAGTTTGAGCGCGCGCGTTTCTATAATGCGAGCAATCAAGTAGTTAGCACTTCCACGAAAGTTATATTAACTTGGGCCCTGGTTAGACCGCTAGCTGAAGCTATAGCTAGTACGATTCTGATTGGGATGATTATTTTTGCCTTTACTGTTTTTGTTGTGAATGGCACTCTACAAGTTGCTTCTCTGCTGACATTTTTCTTTGTGCTTTTCCGGGTTGTGCCAATTGTACAAGATATTAATGGTACTAGAGCGCATCTCAGCACACTCCAAGGAGCGGCAGATAATATTAAGGAACTGATTAGAACTGACAATAAAACCTATTTGCAAAATGGCTATGTCAAATTTACGGGGCTACAATATTCAATTGATTTAGTTTCGGCTGATTTTGGCTATGATGCTCATACTTTAGTGCTAAATAATATTACTCTGAGCATTGAAAAGGGTAAAACTACAGCGTTAGTTGGCGGAACTGGTGCTGGTAAAAGTACATTGATTGATTTAATTCCGCGATTTTATGATCCCATAGAAGGAGATGTTTTGATTGATGGCATGAATATCCGCCAATTTGAGATTAGCTCTTTACGGGAGAAAATCGCTGTTGTCAGTCAGGATACGTTTATTTTCAATACTTCTGTGGGGAATAATATTTCCTACGGTACAGAAGGCGCGACTGATGCTGAAATTCGCCAAGTTGCTCGACTAGCGAATGCACTGGAATTTATTGACGAAATGCCTGAAGGCTTGAATACTCAATTGGGGGATCGGGGTGTGCGATTATCTGGAGGACAACGCCAACGAATTGCGATCGCTCGTGCTTTGCTACGTGACCCCGAAATTCTGATTTTGGACGAAGCCACCAGCGCCCTAGACTCCATGACTGAACGCTTGATTCAGGAATCTATCGAAAAGCTATCTGTAGGTAGAACAGTGATTGCGATCGCTCACCGTCTTTCAACTATCGCCCAAGCTGATAAGGTTGTGGTCTTAGAACAAGGACGCATCGTTGAGCAAGGTAATTATCAAGAATTACTCCAACTTAAAGGCAAACTTTGGGAATATCACAAGACTCAATATGAAATGGGTCAAGCTTGATCAGTTTAGAGATTTTATTGCCTAAATCTTCTCTAAAAACTTTCCGGATTTAATTGTTGTACTTTGCAAACTTAATTGACGGTGAAAAATTAACTTTCTTACCACTTAAAACAATGGTAAATATTAGCTATCATACTGCTCGCTTTCAAGGAAAATTTAACCGCTATTTCTATAAATCAAAAATCGCTCAAACGGTTAAACTGCCCATTAGTACAACTCGAAAAGTTCCTATTAGCGTTTATGCTTTATCTTGTGAACGCGATTTGGCTGAACAAGTGGCAAGTGTTCACTCATTTCTTTGTAATGTTGGTATCCCTGATAAATTTACTATCATTTCTGATGGTAGCTACACTGATTTGAGTTGTCAGTTACTATGCTGCATTCATCCCTGTGTTGAGGTGATACCCATCCACAAATTTCTCAGAAAGGATTTACCTCAATGTGTCTCTGATTATGCTCAAGTGCATCCAATGGGTAAAAAATTATCCGCGTTGATGTCAATTCCTGTTAATGGTGCAACTATCTATACAGACTCAGATATTTTATTCTTCCCAGGGGGTATTGACTTAGTTGAGTTAGCTAATTTAGATAGTCAAGTCTGTCATTATTTACCAGATTGCTCAAATTCACTCGATGGCAGAATCCTTGATGAAGATGGCGAAAAAATCAATCCGGTGAATGCGGGATTTATTTTCTTTAAAAATGAACTAAATTGGGATTTTGCGATCAAACGGTTAGCAAAATTAACGGGAATACCCAGTTATTTTACTGAACAAACAATTGTACATTTGACAATTCACCAGAATCATGGTGTTCCACTATGCTCAGAAAAATATGTGATGAATGTCACTGATCAATTTATTTATCCAGATAAATTTGCTAGTAACAAAATTGCTTTACGCCATTATGTTAGTGATATTCGACACAAGTTTTGGATGAATATCATGAAACCACAGATCAACACCAATAAATCGCCAATTTATCCAATTTATCAGCGCAGACCATCCGGGGTTTAACTACAAATAAGCAAAATCAATATGAGTTATGCGTTGGTTGATAGTAAAATAATTTATCACTGCTCCCGTGCTGATATCACAGGTGGTGGTGGAATTGAAACTTATTTAGCATCTTTGGTAAATTCTCAAATTCCTGGGGTGAGCGATCGCCCGATTGCTTCTTTGGTAAATGTGGAGCAAAAACATTTTAAATTGCTGCACGTTCACGATTTAGATATGCTCGGCGAACTGCGAGAAGAATGTCCGGCAATTTTTACTCTGCATAATAACTCTAGCTACTGTCCTAGTGGCACAAAATATTTAGCAGATCGGGGCAAAGTGTGCGATCGCACGATGAACCCCCTGGGATGTACTTGGGGACATTTGGTAGACGGTTGTGGTAGTCGTCGCCCGGAAAATATTTTGCAGGACTGGAGGAACGCGAATCATCCGCTAGAAATCCTCAAAAAGCTGAAAATTCCGGTGATTGCTAACAGTGATTATGTCCGTCAGCAAATCGTTAGTAATGGTTTATCACCTGAACGAGTGGTGACATTACGGTGTGGTGTACAACCGCCTCAAGGTGACAATGCGCCTCTAAATCGGGAAACCCATCAAAATCAGCGGATTTTGTTCGCTGGTCGGATTGTTCCTTATAAAGGCGTGGAATGGCTGATTAAAGCTTTGGCACTCTGCGATCAAGGCATTCATCTTGACATTGCCGGTGATGGTTGGAATCAGCCCACTATGGAAAAATTAGCACAGAAGATGGGGTTAAGCGATCGCATTACTTGGCATGGCTGGTGTAGTGGCGAAAAACTCGAAGAACTTTATCAACAGTGCTTTGCGGTGGTTTTTCCCAGTCTTTGGCCTGAACCTGCGGGTCTTGTCACTCTCGAAGCCTATGGTCACTATCGACCAATCATTGCTAGTGCAGTGGGAGGTATTCCCGAACACGTCCGACATGGCGAAACAGGTATTTTGGTTCCACCTCACAATATTAAACAATTAGCTACTGCCATCAATGAACTAGGAAGCAACTTTTCCCAAAGCAAATTAATGGGTGAACAAGGTCAGGATTGGTTCCAGCAAGAGTTCACTATTGATGTTCATATTCAGCGTTTAAAAATAATTTACGAAAAAACTATTGCTAAATTTCATGCCAGAGATTGACGCAATTCATAGTAAAATTTCCTGCAATATCCATTCTTTAAACCTCAAAAATCACAATGGAATATCAAAAACCAAAGATTGTAGTAATTACGCCTGTAAAAAATGAAGCTTGGATTTTAGATCGCTTTTTATCCGTCACTAGTGAATTTGCCGACCACATAATTATTGCCGACCAAAATTCCATTGATGGCAGCCAGGATATTTGTCAGAATTATCCCAAAGTTACATTAATTGAAAACAAATCAGAAAAATTCAACGAATCAGATCGGCAGTTATTATTGATTCAGGCAGCTAGAGATTTAGTCCCAGAACATAAAATTATCTTGGCTTTGGATGCTGATGAAATCCTAGCAGCTAATGCCATCCATACTCAAAGCTGGCAAGCAATGCTCAAAGCCAAGCCAGGAACAGTATTATTTTTTGAAAAGCCAGATTTATTTGTCACCACTCATCAATGTCTTAGAACTGGTATTTTGACACCCTTGGGTTATGTCGATGATGGCGCAGAACATCAGCCACAAAAAATTCATAGTGTCAGGATTCCTATGCCTGAATATGCTACCAGATTACATATTCATGACATCAAGGTAATCCACTATGCTGTGACTCGTTTGGATGCACACGCCTCGAAGTTACGTCTGTATAGTGTAATTGAAAATGTATTAGAAGTTGGTCATCCTATAGGCAGGCGATCGCGCTATCCTTCAAAACCCGATTACTTGAGTCTGGGCAAATTAGACACTGCCGCTCAGGAGTGGTTTACAGGCTGGGAAGAACGAGGAATTGATATGCATACAATTATCAAACAAAAGTATTATCACTACGATTTTGAAGTGCTGCGTTATTTTCATAAATACGGCATTCAACGCTTTTGGATGGAAGACATTTGGCAATACGATTGGGAAGCTTGCCGTCAATATGCTCAATCCATAGGGATGAGTAATATCCCTGAGAACAAAATACCCAAACCATCTAAAAGTTTAGATTTCATGAAAATTATCGATGTCACCATGTCGATGAGTACTCATTCTTATAGATATGTTTCTGCCGTTCTCAAACCCGCAATGAAGTTGGGTTAAAACATTAATTGCATACTCATCCCCACAGATAAATATTTGAATATGAATAACAACAATACTGGTGAATTAAAAAACGAGCCTCTGGTGAGTGTGATTATCCCGACTTATAATCGACCGGAATATTTAAAACAGGCGATCGCTAGTGCTGTTAGCCAGACTTATCGAAATATCGAAATTATTGTTTCCGATAACTGTAGTCCAGAAAATCCCCAATCACTTGTCGAATCTTTTGAAGATCCGCGCATTCGCTTTTGGCGACAACCGCAAAATCTAGGGATGATCGCCAATCAGATGCACGGCTTCAAAATGGCAGGTGGTAAATATGTTGCTAGCCTCCACGATGATGATATGTGGAATCGGGACTTTTTAGCCAAACTTGTACCACCCTTAGAAGCAAATGCTGATTTAATTCTGGCTTTCTGTGACCAATATATTATCGATGCAGATAGCAAAATTCAAGATGATAGAACCGAATTAAATACACGCAGTTACAAGCGAGATCAACTTGCAGCAGGAGTTCACCAAACATTTGACAAAATTGGGTTAATAGATAAAAGTATCCCCACTGCTGCCGCTTGTGTAATTCGCAATCATGTGATTAATTGGGATAGTATTCCCGCAGAAATAGGCGGTATGTGGGATTTATATTTAACCTACCTCTGTTGTATATCCGGTTATGGTGCTTATTATCATCCAGAAAAACTCACACTATATCGAGAGCATGAATTGACCGACACGAAGCTTAGTGGGAGTAAAAATGTGCAGACAAAAATCCGCAAAGCCAAAAGTGAAATGTGCTGTTACAAAATCTTTATAGAAGATCCTCGTATACAGGAATTCCAAAGCCACTTTCAAAAAAAATGGTTAGAATCTCATACAACTTTAGGCATTGGTTTACTGCGAAATCAACAGGTAGAATCAGCTCGTTCTTATCTTTGGCAAGCACTGAAGCAGCAAAAATTTAATCTACGAACCATCGTAGCTCTGACTCTCAGCTTTACCCCGAAAATATTAGCTAATCCAGTATTAAGAATCCCAAAATCGAACTAGCTTAGTTTATCAAAAATTAGGCAAATACTCAGATTTATCCGCTTTATTTACACTGCAACATAGCTCATTTAACCAATCTTTTCCTTCTCCTTCTTCATTCTCTGAGTTCTCTGTGCCTCTGCGGTTCGTTCTTCCTAAATTCCCAAACTAATAATTAACAATAGAGGTAATAAATGAAAATTTGCATTGTTACCCACACCGTACAAAAAGGCGATGGTCAAGGTAGAGTTAATTACGAAGTAGCCCAAGAAGCAATTCGTCGCGGTTATCACCTGACATTATTAGCCAGTCATGTAGCATTAGAATTACAACACCACCCCCAAATTAACTGGGTTCCTATCTCTGTTAAAAGATATCCCACCGAATTTATTCGCAACATGATATTTGCCAATAAAAGCACAAATTGGTTGCGGAAACATCGCCCAGAAATTGACATAGTGAAAGTTAATGGGGCAATTACCAATGCCCCTGGAGATGTGAATGCAGTGCATTTTGTGCATAATTCTTGGCTGAAATTCACCTCTAGAAAAACTCAACCGCAGTCACAGAAATTTATATATAACTTTTATCAGTGGTTATACACAACTTTCAATGCACATTGGGAAAAACAAGCTTTTCGTAAAGCGCAAATAGTAGTAGCAGTTTCTGATAAAGTCGCCCAGGATTTACGAGAAATAGGTGTACCGCCAGAATCCATCAAAGTAGTTTTAAACGGCGTTGATTTAGAGGAGTTTTCCCCAGGAGTGAGCCAACGCCAAAAATGGCAACTACCTGAAAGCGTACCCCTAGCACTGTTTGCCGGGGATATTAGACTAGCTCGCAAAAACTTAGATACCGTCTTACAAGCCTTAGTGCAAGTTCCGGAGTTACATCTAGCGGTAGCCGGAAATACTCAAGGAAGTCCCTATCTTCAGCTAGCAGCATCATTGGGATTGCGTGAACGAGTCCATTTTTTGGGACAGAGGTCTGATGTCCCAGAACTGATGAAAGCGGTAGATTTCTTAGTTTTTCCCTCACGTTACGAGCCATTTGGCTTAGTGGTGATTGAAGCGATGGCTTCTGGTTTACCTGTAATTACAGCTAGTTCCACCGGTGCAGCCGATTTGGTCACGCCAGAATCTGGAATAGTTTTGTCGGACTCAGATGATGCTGAAGCTTTGACACAGGCGTTGCGGTTACTAAGTAGCGATCGCACTTTGCGCCAAAACATGGGAAAAGCCGCCCGTTCCATCGCCGAACAACATAGCTGGACGAAAATGGCGCAAACTTATCTGGATCTATTTGAGGAGTTAATTAATCATGAGGAATACAGTTCTCATCCCCACTTATCGCCGTCCTCTGGATCTATCACGTTGCCTTTTGGCACTCCAAGCCCAAACTAAACCGGTTGATCAAGTAATTTTGGTGGTTCGGGATACAGATACAGAAACTTGGGAATTCCTCGCTCAATTCCATCCCCAAAACTTACCACTGCAAACTGTCAAGGTTACAGAAACAGGAGTAGTCGCCGCACTCAATGCCGGATTAGCAGCAGTAGAAGGAGACATTTTTTCGATTACTGATGATGATGCTGCACCCCATCCTGATTGGTTAGAAAGAATCAACGCTCACTTTATTAGTGATAGTAGCATTGGCGGTGTCGGTGGTCGTGATTGGGTACACTACGGCGACAAAATCGCAGACGCTCAAGAGTTGATAGTGGGTAAATTGCAGTGGTTTGGGCGGGTAATTGGCAACCATCATCTCGGAGTAGGAGAAGCCCGCGAAGTTGATGTTCTCAAAGGCGTAAACATGAGTTTTCGGACTCAAGCCATCGGGGAATTACAATTTGATTCACGGATGCGTGGGACGGGAGCGCAGGTACATTTTGAAATGGCATTTACTCTGACTTTAAAGCGGGCTGGTTGGAAGATGATTTATGATCCACAGGTGGCGGTAGATCACTATCCCGCTCAACGTTTTGATGAAGACCAACGCCACAATTTTAATGAAATTGCTTTGATTAATTTAGTTCATAATGAAACTTTGGTTTTATTAGAACATTTGCCGCCATCGCGGCATTTTGTGTTTTGGCTGTGGGCAGTATTCGTGGGAACAAGAGAGAGTTTAGGCTTTATACAATGGCTGCGACTTTTACCCAGTCAAGGTAAAATTGCCGGACAAAAATTAATCGTATCTTGGCGTGGACGTTGGCAAGCACGTAAACAATTCGTAGTTCGTAATTCGTAATTCGTAATTAAGAAAATCTTGTTTTCGGATATCTCATTTAAAATATAGAGTTGGTAGATTTATAGTGATTTCCAAACAAATACATTTCAATGGGTTTTCAGAATCACATTTTTTTCCCGAAGAGCGATCGCTACAAGGTTGGCTGGCTATTTTGGGCTTTGTGCTACTGAATGTAGTTTGTTATTTTGCCGGTGCTGCTGGTTTGTTGCGCTTAGTTTATCCCGTGACAGCTTTGGCGGTAGCGGTATTTTTATACTTACGCCATCCCATTCTCTATATCGGCTTTACTTGGTGGATATGGTTCCTGACACCCTTAGCGGCTCGCTTAGTTGACTATCGAATTGGCTGGGACCCCACCCGTCAGATGCTCGTCGCCCCTTACTTAGTCGTGTTTGTGACTATAGGGACTTTTTTGCGGCACTCTCCTCGCGCTTCAACTCAGGGAGGAATGCCGTTTATTTTGGCGTTTATTGGGGTGTTCTATGGTTTTTTAATGGGTCTGGTATATAATTCACCGGTTCCTGTTGCACGGGGCTTTTTAGATTGGCTGAGTCCCATTATTTTTGCTTTTCACTTGTTTATCAACTGGCGAGATTATCCCAGCTACCGCCAGAATGCTCAACGTATATTTCTCTGGGCTGTGTTAATTTTAGGCATTTATGGTATCTATCAATTTGTGGTCGCACCTGAGTGGGATCGATACTGGCTGATAGAATCCAAAATGTTTACGAGTTCGGGAGATCCTGAACCTTTTGGAATGCGCGTGTGGAGTACTTTACACTCACCGGGACCCTTTGCTTATGTGATGCAAACAGGTCTATTATTATTATTCACCAGTTCGGGAACCTTAATTTTTCCAGCTTCAGCCGTTGGTTATGTGTCGTTTTTGTTGGCACAAGTACGCACCAGTTGGTTGGGTTGGTTGCTAGGAGTCGTAATGATTTTTGGCTCGGTAAAGGCCGGTATTCAAATGCGCTTAATTACCATCATTTTAGTCATGGTGATGTGTGTTGTGCCATTGGCGAATATTGAGCCTATTTCTGGTGTAATTACAGAGCGTTTGGAAAGTTTTTCTAATTTGGAAGACGATACTAGCTTTAAAGATAGATCGGGAAGCTATGACAGAAATTTAAGTTTAGCTCTTTCTAATGTTTTAGGTAATGGGTTAGGAAATATCTGGAAGGTCAATGAAAAGACTGGTCAATTAGAAGTTTTTGTGCTTGACAGTGGGATTTTAGATATGTTTTTTACTCTGGGCTGGTTGGGTGCAATACCTTATCTTGGTGGGTTAATCTTGATCATTTTCAGTGTATTGAAATATGGCGAAGCCCATTTTGATAGTTTTGTCAGCGCCGCTAGGGCTATTGGTTTGAGTACTTGTGTGCAGTTAGTTGGCAATAGTGCAATGCTGAGTATCCCAGGTATGATTCTTTGGGGATTTTTAGCTATGGCTATGGCCGCCCACAAGTACTATCAGCATCAAGGAATCAATAGGTTGAATAGGTGATAAATGTTTGGTGTTCATGCACAAATTTGCCTCTAAATCAGGGAGAATTTAGATATAAGAACCCCACCCC